>NZ_JAGGLG010000009.1 GCF_017874315.1 Symbiobacterium terraclitae
GAGTCATGCAGGGCATGAGAAAATTTCTGGAGGGCCGACTGAAGCTGAAGGTCAACGAGGAGAAGAGCGCGGTGGACCGTCCCTGGAAGCGCAAGCTTCTGGGGTTCAGCTTCCTGCCCGGAAAGCGGGTCCGCATCCGTCTCGCCTCGAAGACGAAAGAGCGGTTCGCGGCGAAAGTCCGCGAAATCACCAGCCGGACACGGCCGCTGGCACCTGGCGAGCGCATCCGCCAACTCAACGCATACCTGGGGGGATGGCTGGCGTACTTCCGCCTAGCCGAAACACCCAGCGTGTTTGCGCGCATGGACGAGTGGATACGGCGCCGCCTGCGGATGTGCCTCTGGAAGCAGTGGAAGCGGGGGCGAACCCGCTACCGCGAACTGAGACGCCTGGGTCTGAAGCATGGACCCGCCCGAGAGGCGGCAGGGATGCAGGCGAGACCCTGGAGAGCAGCGCACACCCCTCAGGTGCACAAAGCCCTCGGGCTTGCTTACTGGCAAGCCCAAGGGCTGAAGAGCCTGAAGGAAAGCTACGAATCGACTCGGAGTGCTTGACGAAACGCCGGATGCGTGACCCGCATGTCCGGTGTTGTGAGAGGCCGTAGGGCGACCCTACGGTCTACTCGATCGCCTCCTCTTCGGCCACTTCTGGATCCCGCTGGTCTGGAGGAGGTAGCCGCACAGCGAGGGAACCCCGTTACTCTGCCGCCGCGGCGTACCGCCCGCGGCGGCTCTTTGTGTTCTGGTGGCGGCGCATATTACATTTTCGCAACTAGAAGGAATTGCGGCAGGAACTTGCAGAATACAGACTAGGGCCTACAAGGGCGGTTCCAGGAACAGAAAAGTACACAATCGCCATGCACTTAGAAACCACCATGCCTACTTCAGGGAGGAGGACGTCGCATGGCCGTGGAGCTCAACATCCGGCACGTCAACGTCGAAGAGCGGGCGCCCGGCTACAACGTGGGCCAGATGGTTGGCCTGGCCCTGGGTCCGGTTCTGTTCCTGAGCCTCTACCTGTTCCTCAAACCGGCGGGCCTCGGCCCCGAAGGCGTGGCCGCCCTGGCGGCCACGGCCTGGGTTGCGGTCTGGTGGGTGACGGAGGCCCTGCCGATCCCGATCACCAGCCTGCTGCCGATCGTTTTGTTTCCGGCCCTGGGGCTGGGCTCGGTGCGCGACGTCCTGGCCCCGTACGCCGACCCGACCATCTTCCTGTTCCTCGGCGGCTTCGTCATCGCCCTGGCCATCGAGCGGTGGAACCTGCACCGGCGCATCGCCCTGGGCGTCATCAGCCGCGTGGGGACCAACTCCACCCGCCTGGTGCTGGGCTTCATGCTGGCCACCGGAGGGCTCTCCGCGTTTCTCTCCAACAGTGCGACGGCCATGATGATGCTGCCCATCGGAATGGCCGTGATCAAGCAGATCGCGGAACTGCAGTGTACGTTGGGGCCTGACGGCGAGGTGCCCCGGACGAACTTCGCCAGGGTGATCATGCTCGGTATCGCCTACGCCGCATCCATCGGCGGCGTCGGCTCCATCATTGGCTCTCCGCCCAACGCCGTGATGGTGGGCGTGGCGTCCAAGACCCTGGGCGTGCAGATTACCTTCCTGGAGTACATGTACGTGGGCGTCCCGTTCGCCCTGGTCATCCTCTTCGTCGCCTGGCGGATCTTGCTGCGAGTCTTTCCGCCGGAGTTCCGTGAGCTCGACGGCGGCCGGGAGTTCGTCCGCAAGCAGCTGGCCGACCTCGGCCCGATGACCGAGCAGGAGTGGAAGGTTCTCGCCGTCTTCGGCCTCACCGCGCTGCTCTGGATCATCTACCCGTTCCTGCTGCAGGATGTCATCCCGGGAATCAGCGACACCACCGTGGCGATGTTCGGCGCCATCCTGCTCTTCCTGATCCCGAGCGGCCGGTGCCGCGGCGAGTTCCTGCTCGACGAGAAGGCCTTCGCCAAACTGCCCTGGGGCGTGCTGCTGCTCTTCGGTGCCGGGTTCTGCGTGGCCTCCGTCTTCCAGTCGTCCGGCGTGGCCGAGTGGCTCTCCGGGTTCCTGACGGGCCTCGGAGGGGTGCACTACCTCCTGATCGTCCTGGCCGTCTCGATCATGCTGGAGGTGCTCACCGAGATCACCTCCAACACGGCCGTCGCGACCATCTTCATGCCGATCCTGGTGAGCCTGGCCGATGCGCTGAACATCTCGCCCGTCGGCCTGATGATGGTCGCCGCCCTGTCCGCTTCCATGGCCTTCATGATGCCGGTGGCCACCCCGCCCAACGCCATCGTCTTCAGCACGGGCTGCGTGACCATCCGGCAGATGATGAAGGCCGGATTCTTCCTGAACGTGGCGTCGATTATCACGATCACCCTCTTCGGCTGCTTCTGGATCCCCCTGGTCTGGGGGAAGTAGCCGCACAGGGAGCGCCGGCACCGGCCGCCGCGGGGCACTGCCCTCGGCGGCCTTCTTGCGTGGACGACTGGCGGTTTTCCCCACCGGCGAAAGGAATAGGAGGGTTGTAGAGTGAATCTTCCTAAAGTAAAGACGCGGCGTGGAGGATGTGCGGCTCCCGCCGCTGTCGGACACACGGGGAGGGGATTGGATGAAGCCGACGTTCATGCGCCTGACAGGCGCGCTGCTGGCCGCGGCCATGCTGCTCTTGTCGGCGTGCTCGAAGCCGTCCGGGACCGACGGCGGTCCGAGCACCAGCAGCGGAACGGGTCAGACCGACACGGGGCAGAGCGGCAGCGGCCAGGGCGGCTCCGACACGTCCCAGGGCGCCCAGCCCAGGCGCGGTCCGAACGGGGAGGTCTATGGCGGCGTGTACCGGATGGCGGTGGGGGCCGAGCCGGCCGGGATCGACCCGCACATCGACACCACGCTGTTCACCTACCGCCTCTCGCGCAACATCTTCAGCACGCTGGTCCGCTACAAGGGCGAGACGCTGGAGCTGGAGCCCGAGCTGCTCGCCGAGATGCCTGCCATCTCGCCGGACGGCCGTACGTACTCCTTCCGCCTGAAGGAGGGCGTGAAGTTCCACAACGGCGCCGCACTCACCGCCCACGACGTGAAGTACACGTTTGAGCGGCTGCTCACGCCGGCCACCAAAGCGGCCAACACCTGGGTGCTGCAGGACGTGGTGGGCGCGGACGAGATGCTGAACGGCACCGCCACGGAGCTGGCCGGGCTGAAGGTGACCGGCGACTACACCTTCGAGATCACCCTCAAGCAGCCGTTCGGCCCCTTCCTCTACTATCTGGCCACCGCGCCGGCCTCCATCTATCCGGCGGAGTACGCCCGGCAGAAAGGCGACGCCTTCGCCCGGGAGCCGGTGGGCACCGGCCCCTTCCGGCTGAAGGAGTGGCGGGAGAACGAGCTGCTGGTCCTGGAGCGGAACCCGGACTTCTTCGAAGAGGGTTACCCGTTCCTCGACGCCATCGAGTACCGCGTGGTGGCGGACGAGTCGACCCGCTGGCTGGAGTTCGAGGCCGGCAACCTCGACAGCAACGAGATCCCGACGGTGGAGTGGGAGAACGCCACGCAGTCCGGCCGCTGGAAGGTGTGGGAGACCACCACGCTCAACACCTACTACCTGTCGCTGCAGCTGGAGATGGTGCCTGACCCGCGGGTCCGCGAGGCCATCTCGCTGGCCATCGACCGGCAGAAGATCATCGACACCATCCATAACGGCACAGGCACGCCTGCCATCGGCTTCACCTCGCCGGGTATCGTGGGTGCGCTCACCGGCGCACCGGGTTTCCCCTACGACCCCGACCGGGCGCGGCAACTGATCAAGGAGGCCGGGGCCGAGGGCATGACCATCGTCTCATGGCAGCGCGGCGGCGACAAGGTGACCGACTCCAACCTGGCGATCCAGCAGATGCTGGCGGAGGTGGGCCTCAACTACGTCGTGGAGATCTACGACTCGGCCACGTTCCGCGAGGCGCGGGCCAACGGCGAGATCATGGCCAACCAGGGCAACTGGTACGCCGACTACCCCGACCCCGACAACTACCTGTGGACCTACTTCCACTCCTCCAGCTCCAGGGGGATGTCGGTGGCCATGAACGACCCAGAGGTCGACCGCATCCTGGAGGAGGCCCGCATCAGCACCGACCAGGCGGCCCGGGTCAAGGCCTACCAGGACCTGGAGCGGAAGCTGCTGTACGAGCAGTACGCCATCATCCCGCTTTGGCACCTGAAGTCCTACTTCGTCAGCCAGCCCAACGTGTACGGCTTCAAGCTGAACCCGGTCTTCGTCTACGATTACAAGACGGTTTGGAAGGACGTCCAGTAACCTGACGCATTCCGGCGGTGGGGGCCGCGGCGCACACGGCCCCCACCCCGATCGCACATGAGGGGAGATTCGCGTGCTCGCCTACATCATCCGCCGCCTCTGGCAGGGCGTCCCGGTCCTGCTGGGGGTGAGCGTCATCACCTTCATCCTGATGCACGTGGTGCCGGGCGACCCGGTCAGCGCCGCCTTCGAGAAGCGGGCCGATCCGGAGACCATCGCCCGTATCCGCCACGAGCTGGGGCTCGACCGCCCGCTGCCGGTGCAGTACGCCGACTTCCTGGTCAAGGCCCTCCAGGGAGACCTCGGCCAGTCCTTCCAGACCCGGCAGCCGGTGGCCGAGATGATCCGCGGCGCCATGCCGGCCACCGTCAAGCTCACCCTCTCGGCGGTGCTGGTCACGGTGGTGATCGGCGTGCCGATCGGCATCATCTCGGCCCTGCACCGCGGGTCGGCCATCGACTACATGGCAACGGTGACAGCGCTCTCCTTCATCTCGGCGCCGGTATTCTGGGTGGCCATGGTCGCCCAGCTGCTCTTCGGGCACCGCTGGGGCGTGCTGCCCATCTCCGGGTTCGACACGCCGCAGCACCTGGTGCTGCCGGCGCTGGTGCTGGGCACCCGCTACGCGGCGTCGGTGGCCCGCTACACCCGCTCCTCCATGCTCGACGTGATCGGCCAGGACTTCATCCGCACCGCCCGGGCGAAGGGGCTGAGCGGGCGCGTCGTCATCTTCAGGCACGCGCTGAAGAACGCCCTGATCCCGGTGGTGACGGTGATCGGCCTGGAGATCGGCGGGCTGCTCACCGGCTCCATCCTCACCGAGTCCGTGTTCGGCATCCCCGGGCTGGGGCTGGTGACCATCCGCGGCCTCAACTCCCTGGACTTCCCGGTGATCCAGGCGACCGTGCTGCTCACGGCGGTGATCTTCGTGGTGATGAACATCGTCGTGGACATCAGCTACTCCCTGCTGGATCCCCGCATCCGCATGACCTAGGAGAGGAGCGTAGGCCATGGCAGTACCGTTACGGCAGCGGGGCCAGGCTCAGGCGGAGCCCGCCGGCCGGCAGCCCAGGACCGCGTGGCACCGGCTGCGGCAGCACAAGCTGGCGATGGCAGGCCTGGCCTTCATCATCCTGCTGATCATCGTCGCCATCCTGGCCCCGGTGCTGGCGCCGGCCGATCCCAACAAGCAGGACCTGTTCGCCAGGCTTGCGAAGCCGGGCACGCCCTTCGACGAGCTCGGGGAGGGCAAGTACTGGCTGGGCGCCGACCAGCTGGGCCGCGACGTGCTCTCCCGGGTGATCTACGGCGCCCGGATCTCGCTGCTGGTGGGCTTCGTGGCGGAGTTTATCGTGCTCTTGATCGGCGTGACGCTGGGGGCGCTGGCGGGTTACTACGGCGGCTGGGTCGACCGGGTGATCATGCGCACGGCCGACGTGCTCTTCGCCTTTCCCGACCTGCTCTTCGCCATCGCCGTCATGTTCGCCCTGGGCCGGGGGCTTCTCAACCTCTTCGTGGCGCTCTCGGTGGTGGGCTGGGCCGGCATGGCCCGGCTGGCCCGCAGCCAGGTGCTGGCGCTGAAGGAGCGCGACTTCGTCGAGGGCGCCCGGGCGGTCGGGGCCCGGGACCGGCGGGTGCTCCTCGCCCACATCCTGCCCAACGCGCTGGGCCCGATCATCGTGGCGGTGACGCTGGGCATCCCCGGCGCCATCATGAGCGAGGCCTCCCTCAGCTACCTGGGGCTGGGCGTGCAGCCCCCGACGCCCACCTGGGGGGCGATGATCTACGAGGGCCGCTCCTACCTGCGGCACGCACCGTGGATGTCGCTGGCGCCCGGGGCGATGATCATGCTGACCGTGCTCGCCTTCAACCTGCTGGGGGACGGCCTGCGCGACGCGCTGGACCCCCGCACGAGCCGCAGAGGAGGCTAGGTCCATGGCGCTCTATCCCGTGGAATCCTTCACCGGCGGCGAGCACCTGGGCATCCGTCCCGCCGCCGGCGGGCTCGAGGGGGACGGCACCTGGACCGGACCGGTGACCGAGGCCGCGCCCTTCGACTGGGCCGTGGCGTCGTGGAACGGCGCGGGCGACCGGATTGAAGTGTGCCTGCGGGTGCGCATGGCCGGGTCCTGGTCGCCCTGGTTCAGCTTCGGCCGCTGGTCGTCCACCGGGCCGAGGGGTTCTGTGGACGGGCAGGAGCGCCCGCCCTTCGGGCGCCTCGCCACCGACACCCTGCTGCTCACCGGGCCGGCGGACGCGTACCAGCTGCGCGTATCGCTCCGGGGGGCCGTGCTGACCCGGCTCTGGCTCGCCGCTGCAGTGGCCTCCCACCGGTCGGAGGAACCCCCGTTCACCCCGGCCTGGGGCGTGGACCTGGACGTGCCCCGGCGCTCGCAGATGGTCTACCCGACCGGCGGGAACGTGTGGTGCAGCCCCACGTCGCTGGCGATGGTGATGGCTTACTACGGTCACGAGGAGTCGATTCCCGACGCCACGGTTCCCGGGGTCTACGACCCCGTCTACGACGGCCACGGCAACTGGCCGTTCAACACCGCCTACGCCGGGACCCGCGGCTTCGTGGCGTACGTCGACCGCCTCGGCGGCTTCGCCGACCTGGAGCGCAGCATCGCCCGGCGCCGGCCGGTCATCGCATCGGTGGCCTACGACCGGGCGTGGCTGCCCAACGCGCCCATCGCCCGCACGGCGGGCCACATCCTGGTCGTGCGCGGCTTCACCCGGGAGGGCGACGTGATCGTCAACGACCCGGCGGCGGAGGACGACCGCGGGGTGCGGCGGGTCTACCGGCGCGACCTGTTCCAGCGGGCCTGGCTGGACCGGGGCGGCGTGGTATACGTGGTGGCCCCCTTGGCCAGGCCTGACGGGCCTGGTGTAGAATAGCACCAGACCGGCCGTAGAGCTGCGCCGGTCGAGGAGGTGCACCTGTGGACAGGTTGATGGAGATTCGCGCCCAGGTTCCTGCGGTGAGCACCCAGGTCTACCTGAACACCGGCACGGCCGGGCCCATGCCCGAGCCGGTGCGCGCCGCGATGGTGGAGTCGCTGGCATCCCAGTTGGCCGACGGGCGAATCCGGGCGGACTACTACGTGAAACTGTCCCGGCTCAAGCGGGAGATCCGGGAGCGGCACGCGGCCCTCCTGGGCTGTGACCCCGAGGAGATCGCCCTCACCCAGAACACCACCGACGGGATGAACATGGTGACCCTGGGGGTGAACTGGCAGCCCGGCGACGAGGCGATCACCACGAACCTCGAGCACGCGGGCGCGCTTTTCCCGCTCTTCGCAGCCCGGCAGCGCTACGGCATCACCATCCGGATCGCCGACGTGCTGGACCGGCCCGAGGAGGCCGCGGCGGTGATCGAGCGGCTGATCACGCCGCGCACCAAGCTGATCTCGCTCTCGCACGTCTCGTACATCACCGGGGCCGTGCTGCCCATCCGGGAGATCGCCGAGGTCGCGCACCGCCACGGCGTGCTGCTGCTGGTGGACGGCGCCCAGTCCTTCGGCGCCATGCCGGTGGACGTGAAGGCGCTCGGGGTCGACTTCTACGCCGTGACCAGCCAGAAGTGGCTCTGCGGCCCCGAGGGGGCCGGTGCCCTCTACGCCTCCCGCGACGCCATCTCGCAGGTACGGATCACCTTCGCCAGCTACGGCACCGCGCAGTCCTACGACCTGTACGGCGGCCTGTTGCCCTGGGGCAACGCGAAGAAGTTCGAGCAGGGTACCGTCCAGCCGGCGGTCCTGGCCGGGCAACTGGCCGCGCTCCGCTGGCTGACGGAGGAGGTGGGGACGGACTGGGCCCACGGGCGCATCAGACGGCTCGCGGCCGACGCCCGGGAGCTGCTCGCCGCCGTGCCCGGCGTCACCGTGGTCACCCCGGCCGAGACGGCGGGGCTGGTGACCTTCCAGGTGGAGGCGAACGCCGATGCGGTGCTGAAGGCCCTGGCCGCGCAGGAGATCATCGTCCGCACGGTGCCGCACCCCCGCAGCCTGCGGCTCTCGACGGGCTTCTACAACACGGAGGAGGAGCTGGAGCGGCTGGCCGCTGCACTGCAGCCGCTGGCCCGGGCCTGAGCGAACCCGAGGGCCGCCCCCGCCAGGGGAGCGGCCCTCATCCCGCTTGATGCGCCGGCTGCGCGGAAATCGAACCAAAAGGGCCGCCCCCGATATCGTTCAGGTAGACCGTCGGGGGCGCCATCCGTGCACTGAGGGCGGGCCGATCCCGCCCGGGCCGGGGCGTATGGACCATGGAATCAGGCCCATGGTAGCATAAGACCTGTTAAGATCGCTGAACATGAGTAAAAAGGAGGACGAACCGTGCCCAACATCCGGGAGTCCGCTCTCCCTGGCATTGGTCGCAAGTTCCAGATCGAGGCTCGCAGCGGTGACAAGATGGTTGTGGTGATCCACGACGACGGGCGGCGCGCCCTGTATCACTTTCACTACGATGATCCCGAAGAGCCGATCTCGATGGTGACGCTCGACGACGACGAGGCCCGCCAGGTGGCCGCGATCATCGGCGGCATGACGTATCAGCCCAAGGATCTGGAGTCCGTGGAGGTCGCGCTGCACGACCTGGTCATCGAGTGGTACAGGGTCGAGCCCGGCTCGCAGGCAGTGGGCAAGCGCATTGGCGACCTGCAGGTGCGCCAGAAGACCGGCGCCAATATCATCGCCATCATCAACAAGGACAAGAGCCAGAAGGTCAGCCCTGGGCCCGAGGAGGTGCTCAGCGCCGGGCAGACCCTGGTGGTTGCGGGAGAACGCCACCAGGTGAAGGCGCTGAAGCAGCTCATCATCGGGGAGGGCAAATAGCGGATGGAGCATGTCGTATTTGAACTCGGTCTCGCGCTGGCCCTGATGGCGGCGGCCGGCTACCTTGCCGCCAGGCTCCGCATCTCCAACGTACCCTTCCTGATCGTGACGGGCATGCTGCTGGGACCGCATGCCCCCAAGATCGGGATGATCGACCTCAGCTTCATCAACAGCGCCCCGCTGATCGAGTTCATGGGGCGCCTGGGCGTGCTGTTCCTGCTCTTCTACCTGGGCCTTGAGTTCTCCATTGGCCGCCTGGTGAAGTCCGGCAGGAAGATCGCCGTGGCCGGCACCATTCACGTCGGCCTCAGCCTCCTCGTCGGCCTCGGCTTCGGCCTGCTGATGGACTGGCCCCTCAAGGAGGTCCTCGTGGCCGCCGGCGCCATGACCGTCACCTCCAGCGCGATCATCGCCAAGGTGCTGGTCGACCTGAAGCGCACCGCGAACCCGGAGACCGAGCTGATCCTGGGCATCGTCATGGCCGACGACATCTTCCTCGCCGTCTACCTCTCCATCGTCTCCGGCTTCGTGCTGAGCGGCGCTACGTCCGTGGGCGGGGTTCTTCTCTCGGCGGGCACCGCGTTCGGCTTCATGATCGGCGTGCTCCTGCTCAGCCGGCTGGCGATGCCGTGGATCAACCGGTTCCTCAATGTCCAGTCGAACGAACTCTTCCTGCTCATCGTCTTCGGCGCGCTCATGCTGGTCGCCGGCTTCGGCGAGTCGCTGCACGTCGCCGAGGCCATCGGCGCCCTCCTCTTCGGCCTCGCACTGGCGGAGAGCGACCACCGGGAGCGCGTGGAGCACCTGATCCTGCCGTTCCGGGACTTCTTCGGGGCCCTGTTCTTCTTCAGCTTCGGCCTGTCCATCGACCCCTTCGGGCTGGGCGGTGCCATCGTCCCGGCCGTGATCGCCGCCGTGGCCAGCCTGATCGGCAACTACACCGCCGGCATGTTGGCGGGCCGCGCGGCGGGGCTCTCCTACAAGGCCTCGTCCAACATCGGCCTGACCATCGTCGCCCGCGGCGAGTTCTCCATCGTCATGGCCAACCTCGGTGCGGCGGGTGGTCTGCTGCCGATCCTGCAGCCGTTCGCGGCCCTGTACGTACTCATCCTGGCCATCGCGGGCCCGCTGCTGGCCAAGGAGTCGCGTGCGATCTTCAACCTGCTGAACAAGGTCTTCCGGTGGCAAAAACCGCTGCCTGAGCGGAAAATCGTCGTGCCCGCCGCCCCGACGGAGGGGCAGGACTAGCCGGCACGGGCAGCTCAAGATGTGGGCCGCTCCACACACGGGGGAGCGGCCCTTCGTGATCTCACAGGTCCAGCTGCTCCCGCTTGACGGCCTCGTGCGCGGCCGTTGCCGCCAGCACCTGGTCCCACAGGCCGCCCACGCGCTCGCGCATGGCCGCGAGGCCGGCGGCCGTCACACCGCCGGGGGTGGAGACCCGTTGCATCGTATCGGCGAAGGAGTAGCCGGTCTGCTCCATGAGCTCGCAGGTGGCCCGGGCCGTCTCCCGCACCATCGCCTCCGCGACCTCGCGGGGGAGGCCCGGGGCCCTGCGGCAGGCTGCCTCGGCCAGGGCCTGGAAGGCGCAGCTGAGGAAGGCCGGCCCGCAGGAGGTGAGGTCCGAGGCCGCCCGCACGTCCGCCTCCGCGATCACGTGGGGCCGGCTGATGGCGCCCATCAGCCGCACCAGCAGGGCGCGGTCGCCGTGGGTGCAGCGCTCGCCAAAGATGAGCAGCGACGCCCCGCGGGCGACGGTCTGCACCACCGACGGGATGACCTTGGCCACCCGGGCCGGGGTCCGCTCCTCCAGCATGGCCAGGGTGACGGTGTTGTTGATGACGACCAGCAGGTGGTCGCGCGTTATGTACGGCGCGATCTCCGCCAGCACGGCTCCGGTGTCGCCCGGCTTCACGCAGAGGAAGACGGCGTCGCACCGCCGCACCAGGTCGGTGCCCGAGTACGCCTGCTGCACCCCGGGGAGCGACTCCGCCACCCGGCGCCGCTTCTCGGCGGTGCGGGAGTGGATGATTACCTCGTCCGGCCTGAGCGCCCCCGCGCGCACCAGCGCGGTCACCAGCAGCCGGCCCATGTTGCCCATGCCAATGAAGCCTACTCTCACCGCCGGTCCCTCCCGTGCCTGATCGACTGCTAGCCAGACTATTCCGGGCGCCCTTGGCCCGACACCGCAGCCGGGCCACCGGCCGGCGAACGAATTGCCCGCGCATGGGCCGAATGGTACAATGCAGTGATGTGACCACCTTAGGGGAGGCTGAAATCCATGTATGACGAACTCGCCCGCCGTGCCGCGCGGCTGAACGACAAGATCACCGAACTCAGGAGGTCTCTTTGACGTCGACAGGCGACTCGAGGAGATCGCAGCGCTGGAGCACCAGATCGCTGCCCCCGACTTCTGGAACGACCAGGCCACCGCGCAGCGGGTGACCCGCCGGGTGGCCGAGCTGCGCGCGCCCATCGAGGAGGTGGACGGCTTCCGGCGGCGGCTCGACGACCTGAACGTCATGATCGAGCTGGCCGAGGAGGCGGCGGACCTCGAGATGGCGGCCGAGGCGCAGCGCGAGGCGGCCGACCTGGAGGAGAAGGTGCGGCAGTTCGAGCTGAAGGTGCTGCTCAACGGCAAGTACGACGCCTACAACGCCATCCTCACCATCCACGCCGGCGCCGGCGGCACCGAGGCCCAGGATTGGGCGGAGATGCTGGAGCGCATGTACCTGCGCTGGGCCGAGCACCATGGTTACAAGGTGGAGGAGTTGGACCGCCTGGCCGGCGACGAGGCGGGCATCAAGTCGGTCACCCTCGCGGTACGGGGGCCCTACGCCTACGGGTTCCTGCGCCCCGAGATGGGCGTGCACCGCCTGGTGCGCATCTCGCCCTTCGACGCCTCCGGCCGCCGGCACACCTCGTTCGCGGCCGTCGAGGTGATGCCCGAGATCGAGGATGACGTCGAGGATATCCAGATCCGCCCCGAGGACCTGCGCATCGACACCTTCCGGTCCAGCGGCGCGGGCGGCCAGCACGTGAACAAGACGGAGTCGGCCGTGCGCATCACCCACCTGCCCACCGGCATCGTGGTCTCCTGCCAGCAGGAGCGGTCCCAGATGCAGAACCGGGCGGTGGCCATGATGATGCTGCGCTCCAAGCTGGTGGAGCTGAAGATCGAGGAGCAGAACAAGGAGATGGCCCAGGTGCGGGGGCCGCAGATGGAGATCGCCTGGGGCAGCCAGATCCGCAGCTACGTCTTCCAGCCCTACACGCTGGTGAAGGACCACCGCAGCGGCGTCGAGGTGGGCAACGCCCAGGCGGTGATGGACGGCGAGCTCGACCCGTTCATCTACGGGTACCTGGAGAAGCGGGCCAGCGGCGAGCTTTCGCGGCCCTGACCGGGGAGCCCGCCGGGAACCTGTGCACACCGGGGATAGTCAAACTTAAAAAGTACGCGCGTGCACTGGAAGGGAGCAGATGTCCCATGGCACACCGTTCGAGGCTCTTGTCGCTGCTGGTGGTCGCCGGAGTGGCCGCAGGGGTGCTGGCGGGGCGGGTGATGGCCCAGTCCGCCGAGCCGGGCACCGGCGCCGACCCGCTGGTCAGCAAGTCGTACGTGGACCAGGTTGCGCTGTACCGGGTCGTCGAGGTGCCGGCGGGTCAACAGGTGATCGGCGAGGCCGGAACCGAGATGGTGCTGCGCGCGGGTCAGGCCACCGCCATCGTCTCCGAGCTGGGCGGCCTGCTGGACGTCACGGCCGGCATCGACACGCCCGGGGGCGCCGAGATCCCGCCGAACCACCTGATCGTCATCCCCCGCAGCGACGGGCGGGGGTTTTATGCCGTCACCGACCTGACCCTGATGGTGAAGGGCAGGGTCAGCATCAAGGCTCCGTAAGCTGCGAGCGCTGGAGGAATCAACATGCTGGGGCACAGGACGATCCGCCTCATCGCCCAGGGGCTGATTCTGGTTTCCCTGCTGGCCGCCGTCCCCGTTCTCTGGAACCGGTACGTGCGGGAGTCGGCCAGCAAGTCGGTGGACCTGGTGCTGGACCTGCCGGCCATGCAGAGGCTGGCGCGGCAGGACGGTCTGCCCCTTGAGGATGTGCTGGCGGAGATGGCCGCCGCTGGTGCCACCAGCCTGGCCATCCCCGAGATGAACGCCGAGGAGCTGGCGGAGCACGGGCTGGCGGTGGTGCGCACGGGCGCCGAGCTGCGCGCGGAGCTGGTCCTCACCGCTGAGCCCAACCCGTTCTTGGCAAGGCTCATCGCCGACCCGGCCTTCTCAGAGGCCGATACCTACCTGCTTCCGGTGGACGACGCGGTGGCGGCGCGGCTGTGGCGCGACATCCAACTGCGCCACCCGGAAGAGCGCGTCGACTTCTTCGCACCGCTGCCGGGCGAGCCGGGGGCGGGCGCCATCGCGCTGCGGTATGACGACGAGCAGCTGGAGGCCTACGGCCTGGGCTTTGATCCCGACGACTTCGCCCTGGCCGAGGGGGCCGGCCTGCGGCCGCTCCCCCGGCCGCGGCCCGCGCCCGGTGCGACGCCGGAGTCCGTCCGGGCGATCTTCGCAGACCTCGACCAGATGAGCGCCGAGATCCGCGGCGTCATGTTCTTCGGCCGGATCGCCCTGGGCTGGCGGCCCGACCGCACCGACGCCCTGGCCCAGACCGCGGAGGAGCTGAAGAAGCGGGGCTGGGTCCCCCACCTGATCGAGCACGCCAACCAGCTGGCCTACATCGACCAGAAGGGCTCGCTCTCCGTGGCTGACGCCCTCGGCTATCAGATCGCGCGCGTCTTCAGCATGGGCCAGGAGTGGCAGGACAAGGTGCAGCCCTACGAGGCCGTCGATATGTGGTGGCGGTCGGTGCTGGAGCGGAACATCCGCTCGCTCTACGTGCGCCCCTTCCTCGCCAAGCAGGATCCCGGGCTGACCGCCACGGAGACGACGGCGCGGTACATCGCCCGCACCGTGGAGGAGCTGAACGCCCGCGGGTTCACGACGGGGACCCCCGGGCTGTTCGCCCCCTATGAGGTTCCCTTCATTCTGAAGGTGTTGATCGGCCTGGGGGTCGTCGGGGCCACCATCCTCTGGCTCGCCTGCGTCCTCCCCTTTGACCCCCGCTTCCTGGGCGCGCTCATGGCCGTCGGGGCGGTGGGCCAGGCGGGCATGCTGTTCGTCGCGCCGAACCTGGGCACGATCGTGCTCGGAATCGCCCTGGCGACGCTCTTCCCCACGCTGGCCGCGGCCTGGCTGCTGCTGCGCTGGGGGCTGGGCGCCGGTTCGCCCGAGCCCCGGGTTGCGGTGCCGGCGCGGCCGGCCCCGGGCTGGATCGTGCGGGAGGCCGTGGTGGTCTCCGCCGCCTTCTTCGCCATCAACATGGTCGGCGGTCTGCTGATCGCCGGCCTGATGGGCGACATCCGGCACATGCTGGAGTTCGAATACTTCCGCGGTGTCAAGCTCGTCTTCCTCGCCCCCCTGCTGCTGGCGGTGCTGACCTACCTGCTGCTGGGGCGCAAGGGCAGCGTCGCGGACGTCGTGCGCAGCCTCGCCCGCGACGGCGTCGACCTGGTGGGCACCGCCGTCAAGTACCGGGAACTGCTGCTGCTGGGCGTCCTCGGCCTGGCCGGCCTCTATTACATCCAGCGCTCCGGCAACTTCCCCACGGTACCCGTCTCGCAGCTGGAGCTGGACATCCGGGCGGCCCTGGAGCGGCTGCTCCTCGCACGGCCCCGCACCAAGGAGTTCCTCATCGCCTACCCCGCCATGGTCGCGGCTGCCGCCTTCATGACGGCGGGCCTGCGCCGCTACGTCCCGCTCCTGGTCGTCGCAGCCGTGACCGGCGGCGTCTCCATCATCAACTCGTTTGAGCACCTGCGCACCCCGGTGGCCCTCAGCCTGCTGCGCGGGTTCAACGGGCTCTGGGTCGGACTCGTGATCGGCCTGGTGGTGCTGGTCGGGCTGGCGGCGCTGCGAGCCGTTCTGACCTGGCTCTTCCCCGACCGGCAGGCGGCGCGGTAGAGAGGAGGCGTGCCTCGTTGAGCAGAATGCGCTCCGGGTTTGTGGGCGCGGTGAGCCTCGTCGCCCTGGCGGCGGTGCTGAGCCGGCTCCTGGGCTACGTCCGGGAGATGCTGCTCGCTGCCAAGTTCGGCGCGACCGGCGTCACCGATGCCTACCTCGTCGCACAGGAGATCCCCGGGGCGATCTACTTCGTCGTCTCAAGCTCGCTGGTGCTCGCCTTCATCCCCGTCTACCGGGAGGTCGTGGAGCGCCGGGGCGAGGAGGCCGCATGGCGCCTGGTCAACACGGTGCTCAACGTCGCGACCCTCGCCTTCGCTGCGCTCTGGCTCGTGGGCGAGCTGGCGGCGCCGGCGCTCATCCCCCTGCTCGCCCCGGGCTTCTCGGCGGAGTCGGAGCGGCTGGCCGTCAGCCTCACCCGCGTCATGCTGCCCATCCTCCTGCTGGTCAGCCTGAGCGGCCTGTCGGCCGGCGTGCTGAACGCCCACCGCCGGTTCGCGGCGCCCGCCTTCTTCGGGCTGGCCAGCAACCTGGTCGTGGTGGTCACCCTGCTCTGGGTGCAGGAGGCCGGGCAGATCTCGTGGGTGGCCTACTCGCTGGTCGGCGGCTGGGCGCTGGGCGCGCTGATCCAGCTGGTCGACCTCCTGCGCACGGGGTACCGCTACCGCCCCGTGATGGACCTGGCGGAGCCGGCCCTGGGGCGGGTGTGGCGCATGCTCCTGCCGGTGCTGGTGGCCACCAGCGTTACGCAGGTGCAGACCTTCGCGGCGCGGGTCGTCGCCTCGCACCTGGCGGAGGGCACCATCTCCTTCCTGAACTACGCAGTGCGCATCAGCCAGCTGCCGTTCAACGTGATCGGGCTGGCCCTGACGACGGTCATCTACCCCACCCTGGCTGAGCAAAGTGCTTCCGGGGGGCAGGACGAGCTGAAGGAGACGCTGCGCGACGGGCTGCGCCGGCTGGCGTTCCTGCTGGTGCCGATGGCCGTGGGCACGGCGCTCTTCGCCGTCCCCATCGTGCGGGTGGTCTTCGAGCGGGGCGCCTTCACGCCGGACGACACCCGCATGACGGCGGCGGCCCTGCAGTTCTACGCCGTCGGCATTCTCTTCACCGGCTGGGTGGACATGCTCAACCGCACGTTCTACGCCGTTCAGGACAGCCTGACGCCCATGTGGACCGCGCTGGTGATGATCGCATTCAACATCATGCTGAACGTCGCGCTCGTGGGCCCGCTGGGGCACGCCGGGCTGGCGCTCAGCGCCTCGCTGGCGCCGTTCCTGGGCAGCCTCGTCCTCCTCGCGCGCCTCCGCATGCGGCTGGGCCGGCTGGGCGGCCGGGAGATCGCGGGGTCGCTCCTCACCTACCTGGCCACGTCCGGCGCAGGCGCGCTGCTCGGCTGGCTGGTCTGGCAGGGCGGCGTGCGGTTCCTGGGCAACGGGACGCTGGCGCAGCTCATCCTGCTGATTCTGGCCCTGGGCGCGATCGTGGTCGTGCACGTGGCAGCGGCTTTGCTCCTCCGGACGCCAGACGGCGCCGAGCTCAACCGGATCGCAGGCCGACTACTCAGGAGAACACGGGATACATGATGCGACTGATCAGTATGGCAGCTTCAAGGGCGCAAGGGTGGTGGCATTAGGTTGGCGGAGATCCTGGTGTCGGGATACTACGGATTTGGTAACGCCGGGGACGAAGCCATCCTGGGTGGCATCATCACCGCGTTCCGCGACATCGATCCCTCGTTCAAGTTCACGGTGATCTCGGGCAAGGCCGCCAGCACCCGCCAGGTGCACGGGGTGGAGGCCGTGAGCCGCGGCGACTTCCGGGCGATCTGGAAGGCGATGGGCCGGGCCGACCTGTTGCTCTCCGGCGGCGGCAGCCTGCTGCAGGACGTGACGGGCACCAAGTCCATCGTCTACTACCTGGGCATCGTGACCCTGGGCAAGCTGCGCCGGCTGCCCACGGTGTTCTACGCCCAGGGGATCGGGCCCGTCAACCGGCTGGTGGGCCGGGCCCTGGTTCCGCTGGTGGCCAACGCCGTCGACCTGATCATGGTGCGGGACGCGGAGTCCGCAGAGGCCATCCGGCGGCTCGGGGTCAGCCGCCCCGAGGTGCGCGTGACCGCCGACGCGGCGCTGGTGCTGCCCCCGTCCACCCGGGCCGAGGGGGAGGCGGTGCTGGAGGCGCACGGGCTCGGGAGCTGCGGCCGGCCATTGATCGGCGTGTCGGTCCGGCCCTGGAAGTTCGCCACCGCGGCCGCGGTGGAGGCGCTGGCCGACGGGCTGGACCGCGTCGTGCAGGAGACGGGCGGCACGGTGCTCTTCATCCCGATGCAGCAGCCCCACGACGTCGAGGCGGCCCGCGCGGTGGCCGCCCGCATGCGCAGCCGGGCGCTGCTCTTCGAGGGCGACGTGACCTATCGGGAGCTGCGGGCCCTGACAGCGGCCTGCGACGTGTTGGTGGGCATGCGCTACCACGCCCTGGTCTTCGCGGCGGTGAACCGGGTGCCCCTGGTCGGGCTGTCGTACGACCCGAAGAACGACAGCCTGCTCCGCCTGCTGGGTGAGACGGCGGTGGGCACGACGCAGCAGCTGGACGCCGGGCGCCTGCGGGCGGCCGTGCTTGACGCCCTGGACCGCGCCCCGCAGATCCGGGAGCGCTACGACCGGGTGCTGGCGCAGCTGGTGCCGCGGTCGCGGGAGAACGCGCGCCTGGCGGTGGAGTTGATGAAGCGATGGCAGGCAAGGTGAACCGGGTCAGGATCCTCGCGATCGAGGTGGACAGGGTGACGATGGCCGAGGCCGTGGAGCGCTGCCTCGGCTTCATCGACGCGGGCGGCGCGCACATGGTGGTCACCCCCAACGCGGAGATCGCCGACGCGGCGCGGCGCGACCCCGAACTTGCGGCGATCATCAACGGGGCAGACCTGGTGGTGCCGGACGGCATCGGCGTCGTGATGGCCGCCAGGCTGCTGGGCGATCCCCTGCCGGAGCGGGTGGGGGGCGCCGACCTGGCCGCCAGCCTGCTGGCTGCCCTCGACCGCCGCGGCGGCGGGCGCGTCTTCCTCCTGGGCACCCGGCCGGAGGTGGTGGCGGAGGCCGCCCGGCGGGTGCAGGAGCGGTACCCGCGCATCCGGGTGGTGGGCTGGCGCGACGGCTTCTTCGGTCCCGAGGAGGAGCCTGCGGTCCTCGCCCAGGTGCGGGAGGCCCGCCCGGACGTGCTGTTCGTGGCCCTGGGCTCGCCCAAGCAGGAGCGGTGGCTCCACCGCCACCTGCGCGACCTGGGAGTGCCGCTGGGCATGGGCGTCGGCGGCACGATCGACGTGTGGGCGGGGGCTGTGCCCCGGGCCCCGGAGTGGATGCAGAAGCTCAACCTGGAGTGGCTCTTCCGCATCGTGCGCCTGCGCCGGGCGAGCCGCAGCCTGCCGCCTCTGGCGCGGTTCGTGCTGGCCGTGCTGCGCCAGCGCACCGGCGGCGCCGTGAAGAAGCGCTGACGAACGAACGGCCCACCCGCGGCGAGCGGGTGGGTCTCATCGCGCGCAGAAGGGCCATGCCACGAACTGGCAGGCGAACCAGAATCGGCATGACCTAGAATTTCACCGGTAAGAAGGGATGATCCCGCCACTCGTCGAAACCCCCAAGGGTAACTTCTAGGTTCGACAGTCGGACGGTGAAGGATAGGAGCGAATCGCGGCGTATTCGAAGTATGCGATGGGGTGATCCCGCGTGATTGAGTTTATAAACGTGACGAAAGTTTATCCTCATATGAAAACCCCTTCCCTCGATGGCATCAACCTGCGGGTTGAGCGGGGGGAGTTTGTCTTTCTGGTGGGTCCTTCGGGCGCTGGCAAGTCCACCCTGATGAAGCTGCTCTACCGGGAGGAGGTTCCCACCTCCGGCCAGCTCATCCTCGACGGCAAGGACGTGGCCCGGCTGCCGGCCAGGGCGGTCCCCTACCTGCGGCGCAGCCTGGGCGTGATCTTCCAGGACTTCAAGCTGCTGCCGGACCGCACCGTCTTCGAGAACGTCGCCTTCGCGCTGGAGTGCACGGACGTGCCCCGGCGCGAGGTCGCGCGCCGGGTGCCCGCGGCGCTGGAGCTGGTGGGCCTTCGCCACAAGAGCCGCGCCCTGGCGGCCGAGCTCTCGGGCGGCGAGCAGCAGCGGGTTGCGGTGGCGCGCGCCATCGTCCGCAACCCGGTGCTGGTCATCGCCGATGAGCCCACCGGCAACCTCGACCCCGAGAACACCTGGGCCATCATGAACCTCCTCAATCAGATCAACCAGATGGGGGCCACGGTGGTCGTCGCGACCCACGCGGCCGAGATCGTCAACACGATGAAGAAGCGCGTCGTTGCCCTGGAACGGGGCCGCATCGTGCGGGACGAGAACAGGGGGACGTACGGCTATGAGTCTTAGGGGATGGGCGACCGCGCTGCGCGACGCCCTGCACAACACCACGCGCGGCAGTCTCATGTCCCTGGCCTCGATGCTCTCGGTCGCGGTGACGCTCCTGGTGCTGGCGGTGGTGGTGCTCCTGGCCCTCAACCTGGAGAACGTGGCGGCCACCGCGGAGAGCCAGGTGGAGATCAAGGGGTACCTCTGCACCGCCCGGCGCGAGGAGGTCAAGTGCAACCAGCGCGACCTGACCGAGGCCGAGACCAAGGCCATCCTGGACCGCATCCGCAGCATGCCCTATGTGCAGCAGGTCACCTTCCTCAGCCGGCACGAGGCGCTGGAACAGATGAAGCAGGCGGACCCCTCCCAGGCGGCGCTCCTGGCCGGATACGAGGGGGATGAGAATCCGCTCTCCGACGAGATCTACGTGAAGGTGACCGACGTGGAGCAGGTGGCGGCCGTCGCCGAGCAGATCCAGGCGATGAGCGGCGTCGCCAGGGTGGACTACGGCAAGGAGATCGTGGCGGACCTGCTGGCCTTCACCAACGCCGTGCGAATCGGCGGCCTGGGCCTTGTGGTGCTCCTGCTCTTCGCCACGGTGCTGACCCTCTCGAACACGATCCGCCTGTCGGTCTACGCACGCCGGCGCGAGGTCTCCATCATGAAGCTGGTCGGTGCCACCGACTGGTACATCCGCCGACCGTTCGTGCTGGAAGGGATGCTGCTCGGGGCAGTGGGCGCGGCCCTGGCCGGCGGCGTCACCGCCTGGGGTTATATCCGGCTCGCGCCGGCCATTCAGGAGTCGCTCCCCTTCCTGCCCCTCGTGCAGCCCGAACTGATCCTGACCGACCTGGTGCTGGCCCTGCTGGGGCTGGGCGCGGTGCTGGGCGCTGTGGCGAGCTACTTCTCGCTCCGCCGCTTCCTGAAGGTCTGACGGAGGTGACGCCGACGATGCGCAGGGGATTTCGCTGGGCGTGGATCATCGCGGCGGCGCTGCTTCTGAGCGCCTTCGCGCCGCTGGCCCCCGCCCGGGCCAACGATATCCGGCAGCAGCTGGAGCAGGCGCAGCGCGACCTGGAGGCGGTGCGGCAGAAGCAGGTCGAGGTACAGAACGCACTGGCCGACGTCGCCTTCCAGGCCGAGGAGGCCGAGATCCAGCTCCGGCTGGTGGAGGCCGAGCTGGTTCAGGCCAACGCCAACCTGGCGGTGATCACTGCCGAGTACGAGGAGGTCGCCGCAGAGCTGGAGCAGGTGGAGGCCGAGTTGGCCGATGCACGGGCCCGCTACGCGCAGAAGCGCGAGGTCCTCGGCGACCGCATCCGGGCGCTCCGGGAGAACGGCCCGGTCGACCGGCTGTCGCTGCTTTTCGGCGCGGTCTCGTTCCGCGACTTCATCAGCCGCGCTGAGATCCTCTCCACGCTCGCGAAGAAGGACCGGGAGCTGGTGGAGCAGGTCACGGCCGAGAAGCTCGCGCTGGAGGCGAAGCAGCGCGAGGTCGAGGGGCGGAAGACCCGCCTCGCCGCCCTGAAGACGGAGGCGGAGAACTACCAGGCCACGGTGATGGCCAAGCGCAGCGAGCGGGAGCAGGTCTCGCGCTCGCTGGAGGAGCGGCGCTGGGCGCTGGCGGCACAGCTGGACGAGTACGAGCGGTACAGCCAGCAGCTGACGGAGCAGGTGGCCGCCCTGGTGCGGGAGCTGAACCGGCAGGCCGGGGTGTTCGCGCCGATCCCGCCGGTGACGCCGATCATCATCACCGACCACTTCGGCATGCGGTGGCACCCGATTCTGGGCACGCAGCGCATGCACTACGGCACCGACTTCGCTGCCAACTGGGGCCAGACTGTCCACGCCATCGAGGCCGGGGTCGTGCTGCGGACGAGCTACGACGACGTCTTCGGTAACCTGGTGATCATCGACCACGGCGGCGGCATCACCTCCTGGTACGCGCACAACAGCGAGTTCCTGGTCTGGGAGGGTCAGGCGGTGAGCCAGGGGGACCCGATCGCCCGCGCAGGCTCGACGGGCTGGTCGACGGGGCCGCACGTGCACCTGGAGATTCACGTGGACGGCGTGCAGAAGAACCCGCTGGACTACATCAACTGGTAGCCGGGCAGATGCGGAGGGGGCCCGGACCGCGCCTGCGGTCCGGCCCCCTCCTGGGTTCTGCGCATGTTGTTTGACCACAAAAGAATGCGCGGAGTATACTCCTAGTCAGCCCCTGATACACATGGGGGAGAGGCTTGTTTCCCCAAAGAGAGGATGACGCTGTCGTGGACGACCGCCGCACCGGATTTGCGCGATCCCTCGGCCTTGTCGCCGTGGCCAGTGTGATCAGCGTTGTCAGCTACGCTGCCGGAGCCCTCGGCCTGATTCCCTGGGCGAACCATCAGGTCTCCCGGCTGGTCGAGCGCGTGCCGCAGACCAACGAAGGGGCGCGCGGCCTCCAGACGGAGCGGCTGGAAGAGGTCATGCAGGCGATTCAGTCGCAGTACGTCGAGGAGGTGGAGCCGGAGACGCTGAACGTCGGCGCGCTCCGGGGTATGGTGCAGGCCCTCGGCGACCGCTATTCGGCCTACTTCACCCCCAAGGAGTTCTCGGCGTTCGTCCAGGGCTTCGAGCCCACCTTCAGCGGCATCGGCGTGACGGTTGAGATCTCCCAGAAGACGGGGCTGCTGACCGTCGTGTCGCCCATCAAGGGGAGTCCGGGCGAGCAGGCCGGCCTGCGGACGGGCGACGCGATCGTGGAGGTGGACGGCAAGGACATCGTCGGCATGAGCCTGGAGGAGGCCGTGGCGCTGATCAAGGGGCCCAAGGGCACCCAGGTGAAGATCGCGGTGAAGCGCGAGGGCGAGCGCGAGCTGCTCCACTTCACCATCACGCGCGACACGATCACCGTGCCGGTGCTGGATTACAAGATGCTGGACACGGAGGCCGGCATCGGCTACCTGCAGCTCTTCGAGTTCAGCAAGAAGGGCACCGCCGACCAGGTCAAGGCGGCGATCGCCGACCTGCGCAGCCAGGGGATGAAGCGCCTGATCTTCGACGTGCGCCAGAACCCCGGCGGCCTGCTGGACGAGGTGGTGGAGGTCGCCTCGCTCTTCGTGAAGGGCGGCGACCCGGTCGTCCACATCGTCGAGCGCGGCAAGCCTGAGCGGGCGCTCACCTCCACCGGGACGGCGGCGTGGGATCTGCCGCTGGTCGTCCTGATCGACGGCGGGAGCGCCAGCGCCTCGGAGATCCTGGCCGGCGCCGTCAAGGACACCAGGGCGGGCACGCTGATCGGCGAGAAGACCTTTGGCAAGGGCTCGGTGCAGACCTTCTGGAAACTGAAGGACGGCTCGGGCATCAAGCTGACCACCGCCAAGTACCTGACGGCCGGCCGCAAGTCGATCGACGGCGTGGGCATCGAGCCGGACATCGTCGTTCCAAACCCCGACCGCATCTACCCCGGCCACCCCGGCGACCCGCAGCTGGAGGCCGCGGTTCGCCACATCAAGGCGATGACCCGCTGAGGCCCGCCGCCCCCGGGGCCTGTCCCGGGGGCGGTTCGCTGTTCACCTTTGGGTGCTCCGGCTCATACCCTGCACACAGGGGTGAGCCTATGTCGAGCAACAAGTCGCCGACAGCCGGCGAGATGGATGTAACTGTGATTCCGGGGCCGATCCGGGGAGGGCAATGTCCCACCCCGCGCGAGATCGTCGTGGTAGACGCCCGGAAGGTGTTCGACTTCTGTACACAGGAAGACCTCCTCGAGCGCTGCTTCACCATTCCGGACCTGGGCGAGGATGCGTCCGTGCTGGACTGCCGGATCACGAACATCCAGTGCGAGGAGATCATGGACCGGGAGCCGGTACGCGACGGCAGCGGCAGAGCCGTGGTCTCCATCCAGATCACGCTGACGCTCCGCCTCACCATCCTGCCCGATGCGGGCGAGCAGCCGGTCCGGGTAGAGCGGACCATCACCTTCCCGAAGCGGGTCGTCCTCTGCGCACCGGAGGGCACCGAGGTCAGCTGCGACGTGCGGGGCACCTGCATCTGCACGGTGCAGCCCGACGCCGCGGAGGGCGAGCCCAACGTCTGCTGCACCATCCAGCTCTGCACCGTCCTGACCGTCACGGCCAACGTCAAGCTGCTGGTTCCCGCCTTCGGCTCTGTGCGCGCCCGGCGGTGCCCCTCGGCGGCGTCGCCCAGCGGGTGCCCCCCCGAGGTGGAGGACTGCGAGCCGCCCTTCGTCCAGCTGCCGACGGGCCGCAAGGAGCGGAACTGCGGCTGCTGAGCTGGACCGAACGCACCGGCGTCGGACCTCCGGCGCCGTTTGCGCGTTGCCCGGGCCGGGGGGCCAAACGTCCGCCGCGCGACATAACATGGAGCAGGCCGGTCTCGGGCCGGCCGAAGGAGGTTCGCGTGTGGGCGGCAGGCACGACGTAGTCTGCATCGAGGCCAAGAAGCTATTTGATCTGTGCGTTCAGGAGCACCGCGTGGAGCGGTCCTTCCGGGTGGAGGGGATCTCGGACGGCCACGACGTCGAGGTGGACTGCCACATCGATACTCACAGGATCTCCTGCAGGGAGGTCTCAGACCGCAAGTGCGTGGACCATCACAAGCACCGGGAGCAGGTATGCCTCGCCATCGAGGTGCCCGTCTCCCTGCGGCTGGTGAACCGGTCCACCGGAAAGGTCCTGAGGCGGCTCCACAGGAAGGTACTGATCCCGAAGAAGGTTGTGCTCACCGTTCCCCCGGGGGCCGACGTGGAGTGCGAGGCCACCGGCGACTGCTGCTGCGTGTTCGACCATGAGAACCACGAGATTCACTGCGTGTTCGACCTCTGCATCACCATCAAGTCGAAGGGTACGGTGGAGGTGCTGGTCCCCGTGCTGGGCGACTGCCGGCCCCGGGAGTGCCACGCCGTGAGGGACGCGTGCCGCAAGGCGGACCACTGGTGAACAGAACCGGGGCGAGCCGGCTCGCCCTCGGTACACAGCGCGACGGAAACGACTCCGAGACACATATCCCCGTACCGGAACCAGCAGCTCCGCCCGGACACCCCTGCGCGGGGCGAGGTGGGCGCCGGCTTCTCCGCGCGTGGACAAGCCAATGACTAGATTATTTTTAAGAATCTCCTTGTCCGCACAGACAAGAATACGCGGAAGAAGGCCGGTAGTAAGGTCAAAGAGGAAAATCGGGTGAACCGGTGAATCAATGCGATAGTCTGATGAGTAGCACCTGCACAGAGGAGGTAAGTCGAGAATGAGAAAGAACCGCAAGTCCCTTGCCGCGGCTGCGGTCATGCTCGCCCTGAGCATGGTTCTCGCCGCGTGCGGCCCCAAGCAGTCGGCTCCGCCTCCCAGCAACGGCGGCGGCACGCAGACGCAGACCCCGTCCCAGCAGCAGCCGACCAATCAGGCTCCCAAGTCCAAGGTCGGCGGGGAGCTGAACCTGCGCCTCGACCAGGACCCTGACATCCTGAACCCGATCCTGTCGTCCTCTGCTTACGGCTCCATGATCTACGGCCTGGTCTACTCCAGCCTCTTCGACTTCGACACCAGCTGGGCGCCCAAGCCCGACCTCGCCAAGAGCTGGGAGACCTCGGAAGACGGCCTGACCTTCACCGTCTATCTGCGTGAGGGCGTCAAGTTCCACGACGGCGCTGAGCTGACCGCCGAGGACGTCGTCTTCACGATGAAGGCCATCAAGGACCCGGGCTACACCGGCCCGCGCGCCGCCTCGCTGTCCTCGGTTGAGGATATCATCGCCAAGGACAAGTACACGGTGGAGTTCAAGCTGGCCGAGCCCTTCGCGCCGATCTTCACCAACATCAACTACGGCATCCTGCAGGCCAAGCTCTTCGAGGGCACTGCGATCGCCGATATGGAGAACCATCCGGTCTCCTGGAACCCTGTCGGCACCGGCCCGTACATCTTCAAGGAGTACGTCCGCGGCCAGTACGCCCTGCTCGAGCGGAATCCCAACTGGTTCCGCAGCGAGGAGGAGGGCGGCGCTCCCTTCATCCAGACCATCCGCATGAAGGTCATCCCGGACGATCAGACCGCTCTGGCCGCCCTGGAGAACGGCGAGCTTGACGTCGAGACCCCGCCGCCCGCCGAGGTGAAGCGCCTGCTCACCGAGTACCAGGGCAAGCTGATCCCGGTGCAGTACGAGCGCAACGGCTGGGGCTACATGCTCCTCAACACCACCCGGGCGCCGCTGGACGACGTGAAGGTCCGCCAGGCCCTGACCCACGCCCTGAACCGGCAGGCGATCGTTGACGTCGCCCTGGACGGCGAGGCCGTGGTGCCGCCCGGCCCGATCCCGCCCGTGTCGTGGGCCTACAAGCAGGACCTGAAGACCCTCGACTACGATCCGGCCAAGGCCGAGCAGCTGCTGCAGGAGGCCGGCTGGACCAAGGGTGCTGACGGCATCTACGAGAAGAACGGGCAGAAGCTCGAGCTCCAGTTCTTCGCCACCGCCGGCTCCAGCCTGATCGAGGCCCTGGCCACCATGGCCCGCCAGGATTGGGAGAAGGTCGGCATCAAGGTTGACGTCCAGCTGATGGACTTCAACGCCATGAACGAGACCCGCCTGCAGCCCGGCGAGTACCACATCGCCTTCCAGGCATTCAACCTCGGCCTCGATCCCGACAGCCTGTACTCGCTCTTCCACGGCAAGTTCGCCCAGCCCAACGCGCAGGGCCTCGTGACCAGCTTCAACCGGATGCGGTACGACAACCCCGAGGTCAACGCCCTGCTCGAGGAGGGCCGCCGGGAGTCCGATCCCGAGAAGCGTAAGGAGATCTACGGCCAGGCGCAGCAGCTGATCGTGAACGATGCGCCGGTCATCCTGATGTACTCCAACCTCTACACCGACTTCCACACTCCGCGGGTGAAGGACGTCGTCAACTTCCCTGGCGGCGGTGCCACGCTGGACTACCTGTACCAGTGGTACATCGAGGAGTAGTGGCGTATACGAAGCCGACGGCATGAGTGGGGGGCGCCCCTACGGCGCCCCCTTTCTGCCCACCTAGCTGAAGCCGTAAGGTGGTGACCGGTTTGACTCGATTCCTGGTGAAGCGAGTCCTGAACATGATTCCTCTCCTCTTCATCGTAACCATCCTGTCCTTCGGGGTCATGCAGTTGGCGCCGGGCGGTCCCGAGTACATCATCCTCTCGGCCGAAGCGGACGCGATGTCTGACCCGGCGGCGGTGGAGGCCCTCCGCGAAAAGTGGGGACTGAACGACCCGATTCCGGTTCAGTACTTCCGCTGGGTGGGCAACATGCTCCAGGGCGACTTCGGTCGTTCCTACTACTACCGGCTGCCGGTCAAGGAAGTGCTGGGCACCGCGCTGCCCAACACGATCCAGCTCAACGTCTTCGCGCTGTTCTTCATCTACTCGCTGTCGATCCCGCTTGGCGTCATCTCAGCCGTTCGGCAGTATTCGAAGACCGACATGGTGGTGACGGCGACGGCGTTCGCCGGTCAGGCGGCACCCAGCTTCTGGGTGGCGACCATGCTCATCTGGGGCGTGGCCATGAAGTCCAACGGCCTCATTCCTACCAACGGCATCGCAACCCCGGGCATCAACTTCGATACCTACGGCTGGATCAGCGTGCTGGCCGACCGGGCCAGGTACATGGTCCTGCCTCTGACCGTAATCGTGTTCGGCGGCCTTACCGGCCTCACCCGCTACATGCGCTCCAGCATGCTGGAGGTCCTGCGTGAGGACTACGTGCGTACGGCGCGTGCCAAGGGCCTGGCCGAGAAGGTCGTGATCTACAAGCACGCCCTGCGCAACGCCGTGCTGCCGATCCTGGCCGTCTCGGGCGGCCTCCTGAGCAGCATGGTGGGCGGGTCGGTCATCATCGAGAACGTCTTCTCGTGGCCGGGCATCGGCCGGGTGGCCTGGCAGGCCGTGAATAACCGTGACTACAACGTCTCCATGGCGGTCATGCTCTTGGGCGCCGTGCTGACGATGATCGGCTATCTGCTGGTCGACATCGCCTACGTGTGGGTCGACCCGCGCATCAAGTACGACTAGGGGGGAACTGCCGTGGCGGCGCCGCATCTCAACACTGAGGCCCAGGATCAGCTGCAGGGTCTCGCCCATGAGGAGAGCCAGTTCCGGCAGTTCGTCCGCCGCTTCGCCCGCAACAAGCTGGCCGTCGTGGGGCTTATCGTGCTCGTCTTCCTGTACACCGTCGCCTTCCTGGCCCCGTTCCTCGCGAGCGAGCCGCTGGATGCGCCGGTGAATCCGGCGGCGCGCTTCCTGCCGCCCCTGTCGCCCGGGCACCCCCTGGGCACGGACAACCTTGGGCGGGATCTGCTCTCCCGGATCATCTGGGGCAGCCGCATCTCGCTCTCGGTCGGCTTTGTCGCGATGGGCGTTGCGGTGGTGCTGGGCTCTCTGGTGGGCTCCATCGCCGGCTACTACGGGGGTACGTGGATTGACATCGTGCTGATGCGTATCGCTGAGGCCATCGACGTCATCCCGGTCTTCTTCCTGCTGGTGACGGTGGTTGCTGTTCTCAAACCCAGCGTCTACAACATCATGGTCGTCATCGGCGTCACGTCGTGGCCCGGGCTGGCGTACATCGTGCGCGGCCAGTTCCTCAGCCTGAGGCAGCGCGACTTCACCGAGGCCTCCCGTGCCATGGGGGCCACGGACAGCCGACTGATCTTCCGCCACATCCTGCCCAACGCCGTTGCGCCGATCATCGTCTCGGCCACCCTGCGCATCGGTGGGGCCATCCTCTCCGAGGCCGGCCTCTCCTTCCTGGGGCTGGGCGCTCCGCCTCCCTCCGTCTCGTGGGGGCAGATTCTGTCGGTGTCGCGGTCGTTCCTGAAGCAGGGCCCGTGGCTGATGTTCTGGCCAGGCCTCGCGATCTTCATCACCGTGCTGGCGTTCAACTTCGTCGGCGACGGCGTCCGCGATGCACTGGACCCGAAGCTGAAGCGGTAAACATCGTCGCAAGAAGCAACCACCGCCGGATTCTCGCCGCCTCACGGCAGAGAATCACGGCGGTTCTTGCTTGGTCACCCCCGGACGGCGGCCACCGTCTCGGCCAGCAGGTGCGGATCCTCGTAGACCAGGTTGCCCACCACGACGGTGTGGGCCCAGCGGGCGGCCCGCTCGGCCTCCCGCGCCGAGCGGATCCCGCCGCCGTAGACGACGCGGGCCGGCCCGGCGTGCTCCCGGACCGCCTGCAGCAGGGCCATGTCGCCGAAGGTACCGCTGTACTCCACGTAGACGAGCGGCAGCCGCAGCACGCGCCCGGCGAGCGCCGCCCACGCCGCCGCACCCTCCGGGGTGATCTGCGTGTCTGCCCCCGTGATGCGGGCCGCGGTGCAGTCCGGGTTCAGGACCAGGTAGGCCTCGGGGAGCAGCAGGTCCCACGGGATGTACTCGCCGACGACGGGGAGGATGTGTGACAGGGCGTCCGCCTGGGCGCCGCCCAGCCAGCGGCTGTCGGGGGCGTTCAGCACGAGGGGGATCAGAAAGAGGGCGGGGCCCGGCACGGCCGACTCCAGCGTGGAGACCTCGAGGGCGACCGGCACCGGGCTGTCGGCAAGGCGAGCCAGCATGTCCAGCACCGCCGCCTGCGTCATACCGGCGGAGCCGCCCAGCACGATGGCGTCGGTGCCGCTGCGGTAGACCGCATCCAGCGCCGCGCGGCCCAGCGGGCGGTCGGGATCGAGTTTCGTCACGTGCCGCCAGGCCCGCCAGTCCGGGGCGGGCGGCCAGGTTACCGGCGATGCGGACATCGGCATCCTCCTCCAGGCTTTGCAAACGTATGTTTGTGGGGTATACTCAAGGGTGCGATCCGTGAGAGGGGGGAGACGGGGTGAAACCGTTCAAGGTCGTCTCGGAGTTCGAGCCGCGGGGTGACCAGCCCAAGGCCATCGCGGCGCTGGCCGAGGGCGTGGTGCGGGGGGCGCGCGAGCAGATTCTGCTGGGGGCCACCGGCACCGGCAAGACCTTCACCATCGCGAAGGTGATCGAGAAGGTGCAGAAGCCGACGCTGGTGCTGGCCCACAACAAGATCCTGGCGGCCCAGCTCTGCTCGGAGTTCCAGGAGTTCTTCCCGGAGAACGCCGTGGAGTACTTCGTATCTTACTACGACTACTACCAGCCGGAAGCCTACATCCCATCGACAGATACCTACATTGAGAAGGACGCGCTGATCAACGACGAGATCGATAAGCTGCGCCACTCGGCCACGATGGCGCTGTTCGAACGGCGCGACGTGATCATCGTGGCCTCGGTCTCGTGCATCTACGGCCTGGGCTCGCCCGCCGACTACAAGGACCTGGCCGTCTCCCTGCGCGTGGGCAACCAGGTGGACCGCGACCACATCCTGCGCCGCCTGGTCGATATCCAGTACGAGCGGAACGACGCGAACTTCGTGCGCAACAAGTTCCGGGTGCGGGGCGACGTGGTGGAGATCTACCCCGCCGGCGCCCACGAGCGGGCGGTTCGGGTGGAGTGGTTCGGCGACGAGATCGACCGCATCTCCGAGTTCGATCCCCTGACCGGCGAGATCACCGGCACGATGAACCACGTGGCCATCTACCCCGCCAGCCACTACGTCGTGGCCGACGAGAAGCGGGAGCAGGCGCTGATCTCCATCGAGGAGGAGCTGGAGGAGCGGCTGAAGGAGCTGCGCGCCCAGGGGAAGCTGCTGGAGGCGCAGCGGCTGGAGCAGCGGACCCGGAACGACCTGGAGATGCTGCGGGAGATCGGCTTCTGCACGGGCATCGAGAACTACAGCCGCCACCTCACGGGGCGGGCGCCCGGCGAGCCGCCGTACACGCTGCTGGACTTCTTCCCCGACGACTGGCTGCTGGTGGTGGACGAGAGCCACGTCACCATCCCGCAGGTGGCGGCGATGTACAACGGCGACCGGTCGCGCAAGGAGAACCTGATCGAGTACGGCTTCCGCCTGCCGTCGGCAGCCGACAACCGGCCGCTCAAGTTCTCCGAGTTCGAGGCGCGCATCAACCAGGTGATCTACTGCTCGGCCACCCCGGGCCCGTACGAGCTGGACCGGGTGCCGCCGTCGCTGGTGGTGGAGCAGATCGTGCGCCCCACCGGCCTGCTGGACCCGGAGGTGGAGGTGCGGCCCATCAAGGGGCAGATCGACGACCTCTACGCCGAGATCCGGGCGAGGGTGGCGAGGAACCAGCGGGTGCTGGTCACCACGCTCACCAAGAAGATGGCCGAAGACCTGACCGAGTACTTCAAGGAGCTCGGCGTGAAGGTGCGCTACATGCACTCGGACGTGGAGACCATCGAGCGCATGCAGATCGTCCGCGACCTGCGGCTGGGCGTGTTCGACGTCCTGGTGGGCATCAACCTGCTGCGGGAGGGGCTGGACATCCCCGAGGTGTCTCTGGTGGCGATCCTCGACGCGGACAAGGAGGGCTTCCTGCGGGCGGAACGCTCGCTGATCCAGACCATCGGCCGGGCGGCGCGCAACGCCGAGGGCAAGGTGATCATGTACGCAGACCGGGTGACGCAGTCGATGCAGCGGGCGATCAGCGAGACCAACCGGCGCCGGGCGATCCAGGCGGCGTACAACCGGGAGCACGGCATCGTGCCGAAGACGGTCGTGAAGCCGGTGCGCGACGTGATCCAGGCGGTGAAGCCGGCGGAGGACGCGGCGCCCATCAACCTGCTGGATACGCCGCGGCATGAGATTCCGAAGCTGATCGAGAAGCTGCGCAAGGAGATGCGGCAGGCGGCCAAGGACCTGGAGTTCGAGCGGGCCGCGGAGCTGCGTGACCTGATCATCGAGCTGGAGAAGCGAAGGTAGCAATACGCACAACAACAGCAGACAACGGGCATTATACGCGACGACGCGCCGAAGCCAGCCCTGTCAGGCTGGCTTCGTTGCATCCCGAGTCGGGCGTAGAATCCCTGCACGTCCGGATCGCAGGACAGGCTGATCTGGTACATGCCCTTCAGTTCGTCCACCATTCGCCGGACCAGCTCCCGGCCGATCCCCCGGCATGCCCTAGACGAGCCCCAGATCACGCTTCACCTGCTCCAGGATGCGCCGTCCGTGCCCTCCGGAACCCGCAGCTCCCGATCGACACTCTTGGCCAGGTCCAGCCAGGCCGGGCCGATGAACGCGCGCTCGAAGTCCAGAAGCACGAGCGTGTGGTCAGCGCGCACGAGCAGGTTGCGCCAGCCGAAATCGCCGTGCAGGAGCACGGAGGGCTGCGCTTCGTCAGACGCCTGCACGACGGGGTAGAGCCGCCGCGCGCTGGCGGCTACCGGGGCTACCGCGGCGAACGCCGCAGGGGCTGTGTGCGCCAAGCGGTCCAGCATCGGCTCCAGCACATCGGTCAGGGATCGGATCCGTGGAAGCCCCTCCAGGTCCACTCCGGCCGATGCGCGGTGGACCGTTCCCAGGACGCGCCCCGCCGCCGCCACCTCCCGGGGAGTGGATGGCGTGAACGGGCGTCCGCTGAGCCAGTCGAATGCACGCCAGAAGAGGTGATCGGAAACAGAACCCTCCCCGCGAATGGTCAAATGGGGAAATCCGCGCGCCGACAGAAACCGGCACGCGATTCCTTCCCGCCGGAAGCGCCTGCCGTCTGATACCACCTTGACAAAATAGGGCTGTTCACCCGCCTGGGTGTACACCGCAAAGTGGTGGTTGGGCGAGCCCGCCTGCTGCGGCAACGGCTCCGCCCGTTGCGCGCCCAGACGCTCCCGCCATGCCGCGAGCAGCCGGTCATGGCCTTCTGCCCTGGAGCCCGGGTTCATGGCTGCAGGATGCGACCGCGGACCGCAGTCCACGTGTGCCGGTTGGATTCCCAGTGCAGCGCCGTCTCCACGGCGGAGACCGGAACCCAGCGCCACCCGTGGTGTTCCGTCAGGGTGATCCCGTCGGTCGCCTCTGGAACCTCCACCCAGAACAGATCCTTTCGGATGACCTGATGGGGGAGGTCGAACTCCCAGTGGCCAGGAACCGGGCGGAGATCCTCCGTCCGTATCGTCAGGCCGGTCTCTTCACTGATCTCTCGGACGCAAGCCTCGCGCGGGGTCTCCCCTTCGTAGATGCCTCCCGTAATGGGCTGCCAGAAACCCCCCGGAGCGTCCGGGCTCGCCGGCTTGTGAAGGAGGAGTACGGCATCCTCCGCATCCTCCACGCGGCGGATCACCCAGCACTCGATGCTGTTCTGGACGGGCTTACCCACCAACTGACATACACCTCCCGACAATATATACCACCTTCTTCAGACATATTGCAATCTACCTATTATACGAGACGCTGCACCACGCACTGCCAGCAGGCGCAGTAAACCCGCTGACGGTGGGCGCAGGCCCCGGAGACGGCTTCCAGGGCGAACCAGCGGGCGTCAACTTGACATTCGCTTACCGGCGGTGGTACCCTGTACCGCGAAGTTCATACTGGGTTCGATCCACTAGGGGAGCCATGTGGCTGAGAACAGGTCCGCCGGGGCCTGGACCCTTAGCACCTGAACTGGGTAATACCAGCGGAGGGAAGTGGATGGCCGGCCGTCCTGAGTACATGGGTCGCCTCCACATTCTTCGTGGAGGCGACCTTTTCTGCTCAGAACAGGACTTGCAACGGAAAGGTGTGAGATCGCATGACCCAGCCCCGGGCCTTGACGATCGCCGGCTCCGACTCGGGCGGCGGCGCCGGCATCCAGGCCGACCTGAAGACCTTCACCGTCCTCCGGACCTACGGGACCTCCGTGATCACCTGCGTCACCGCGCAGAACACCCTGGGGGTGACCGGGGTCTACCCCCTCACCCCCGACCAGGTCGCGGCCCAGCTGGACGCCGTGCTTTCCGACATCGGCACAGACAGCGCCAAGACCGGCATGCTCTACGACGCGCCCATCATCGCCGTGGTCGCCGACCGGGTGCGGCGGTACGGCATCCGCAACCTGGTGGTCGACCCGGTGATGATTGCCAAGGGCGGACACCCCCTGCTGCTGCCCGAGGCACAGGCCGCGGTGCGGGAGCTGCTGCTGCCCCTGGCGCTGGTGGTGACGCCCAACCTGCCTGAGGCCGAGGCCCTGACGGGCATGACCATCCGCACCCGCGCGGACATGGCGGCCGCCGGGCGCCGACTCCTGCAGATGGGGGCTAGGGCGGCCGTGGTCAAGGGCGGCCACCTGGAGGAAGGGCCGGCCGCCGACCTGCTGGTCGCCGCCGACGGCAGCCAGCAGTGGCTGGAGGCGGAGCGGGCGGAGAGTCGGCACACCCACGGGACGGGATGCACCTTCAGTGCCGCCATCGCAGCCGGGCTCGCAAGGGGGCTGCAGTTGCCCGAGGCCGTCTCCCTGGCCAAGGCGTTCATCTCCCTGGCGATTCGGAAGGCGCCGGGAATCGGCGCCGGGCACGGCCCCACCAACCACCTGGCCTGGCTGGAGGAAGGGTGCGGGCTGCCGGGAGAGGGGGACGAGCGGCGATGACGGGACTGCCTGAAAGGGTCCGGGACCGGCGCCCCCTGGTCCACGCCATGACCAACTACGTGACGATGGACTGGGTGGCCCGGGGGCTCCTGGCCGCCGGCGCCCGGCCGGTGATGGCCCGGGACGGAGCGGAGGCTCCCCAGGTCGTCGCCGTGGCCGACGCCCTGGTGCTCAACCTGGGCAACTGGAGCCCCGCGCTGCAGCAGGCGATGCTGGAAGCAGGTGAGGTGGCCTCCCGGCACGGGATCCCGGTGGTCCTGGATCCTGTGGGTGCAGGCGGAACGGCGATCCGGACGCGCGCCGCCCTCGAGCTGCTGGAGCGGGTGAAGGTGACCGCCGTCCGCGGCAACGCCGGGGAGATCATGGCGCTGGCGGGCGACCAGGGGCTGGTGCGCGGTGTCGACGCGGCGCAGGAGGCGCTCGGCCTGCGGGTGGAGCGGGCGGCCCGCGCCGTGGCACGGCGCTCCGGCTGCGTCGTGGCCGTCACAGGGCCTGCGGACCTGGTGACCGACGGCCGGCGCACCCTGGCGGTCCGGGCGGGCCACCCGCTGATGGCGCAGATCCCCGGGAGCGGGTGCCTGGCGACCGCGCTCGTGGCGGCAGCGCTGGCTGCACAGGGCGATGGCGCCCCGTCCGTTGCCGTGGTGGCGGAGGCGCTCCTGTGGGCCGGCTGGGCGGGCGAGGAGGCGGCGAGAAAGGCGTCAGGACCCGGCAGCTTCGCCGTCGCCTACCTCGATCAGCTGGGTCAGGCAGGCCCGCTGCCGGCGGGACGGATCGCCCCGCCCCTTTCGGATCTGCTCAGCCTGTACGTGCTGGTCAGCGGCGCTACCCCCCTGAGCGTGGTGGAGGCGGTCCTGCAGGCGGGGTGCCGGATGATCCAGTTCAGGGAGAAGCACCTCCCTCTTCCGGTCCAGGTGGAGGCGGCCGCCCGCGTGCGGGAGGCCTGCTGGCGGCACGGGGCGCTGCTCCTGATCAACGATCGGGTCGACCTTGCGCAGGCGGTCGGGGCCGACGGCGTCCACCTCGGGCAGGACGACCTGCCCGTCGCGGTCGCCCGGCGGATCCTGGGGCCGGGCGCGATCGTCGGGGCGACCTGCGAGACCGCCGGGGAGGCGCGGATCGCCCAGGCGGCCGGGGCGGACTACATCGGCACCGGCCCGGTCTACGCGACCCCGTCCAAGGCGGACGCCGGCAAGCCCTACGGCCCGGACGTCGTCCGGCGGGTGAGCGAGGCGATCCGCCTGCCGGTGGTCGGCATCGGCGGAATCGGCATCGGTGGCGCGGCGCCCGTCATCCGGGCGGGGGGCGTAGGGGTGGCGGTGATCTCCTCCGTCGTGGGGGCGCCCGACCCCGGGGCGGCGGCCCGCGCCATTCTGGACGAGGTCGAAAGGGCAAAGGAGGGGGTCCTCGCATGAGCCGGGTCGAACGGCTGACCCGGATGGCGATCCTGGTGGCGCTGGGTGTGGTCTCGTCGTACTTCTCGGCGATTCCGCTGTTCGGGGCGAAGCTCTTCCCCGCCCAGCACGCCATCAACGTGGTCGCGGGTGCCATGCTGGGCCCGGTCTACGGCGGGGTAGTAGGCCTCGGCATCGCGGTGATCCGCATCCTGCTGGGCAGCGGCACCCCGCTGGCCGTCCCGGGGACGATCTTCGGCGTGGTGCTGGCGGGCCTCCTCTACCAGCGCACGGGATCGCGGCTGGCCGCCATGGCCGGCGAGGTGATCGGGACCGGCCTGGTCGGCGCGGTGGCGGCCTATCCGGTGGCGGTGCTGCTGTTGGACAACGCCAAGGCGGCCGCGGGCGGCATCGGCTTCTTCATCCCCAGCTTCGCGGCCAGCAGCGCAGCGGGCGCCCTGATCGGCGGCCAGGCGCTGGTGGTGCTGCAGCGGTTCCGCTTGATGGCGGCAGGCCGTGCGGCCTACCGGAGTGGAACCTGATTGCAGGACCTGCATGCCCGCAGGGGCGGCCCCGCCCTGCGGGCCTTCCCTTGCGCCAAGCCCGGGAAATCCGTCGCTCAGTCCTCCTCGTGAGTCCTGTCACCCATCAACGCCGAGAGCGGAACCCGCACTTGCTGCCCGTCAACCTCTCCTGTCAACCCTGCCTCTGTCCACGCGGGTGACCGGAGACCGGGGATGGTGTGGAACCAACCCGATTCGACGTACACCAAGACCGTGTTGCCGACACCGTCTTCGTAGTGCATCCACTTGTGATCATCTGGGGAGAACTGGGGAGGTGTGTGCGCGAGGGGCAGCCCCCGGGCGACCTGCGCAAAGCCGCCATCGGGCGCCAGAGCGTGCAGGTCCATGGCATCCCCGGCCTGCCGGGCGTCCCATTCGCTCACCACCAGCTTGTCGTGGCCCCACCCGTCGCGGTACCAGCCGTGGGGATGCGTGAACGCGCCTTCCCGTGTGCGCGCGGCGACCACCTCGCCGCTCTCCAGGTCCATGATGGCAGCCCCGTACAGGCCGACCTGGGTCGAACCAGGCGGAAGCTCAATGGGTGCGGCGAATCCGACGTACCTTCCACCCGGACTCATGTGCAGGAACCCGGCTGCGCTCCCCGCGGGAAGCAGCTCCCGCACTTCGCCGTCGGGGAACAGCCGCTTCAGAGACAGGTCTTCACTGTCCGCGTACACAACCGAACCGTCCGGTGCACGCACGGGAGACCACCTGCTTCCCGGTTCGGCCAGGAGGCTCACCGGCCCCACCTGATCCGCGCTGACGGTTTCCGGCGCCTCTGGTGACTCGCTGCTGGTGACAGCGCGGTCGGGCGTGCGCGGGACAGCACCGGCATCCCCGCCCGAACAGCCCGTCGACGAGACGAGCGCGAAGAGCAAGAGAGGCAACACCGCCCTGCAGGCGGCACTTGGGCTGCACATCGGGCCGCACCTCCATGCGCCGTGACGCCAGGTCCGTCCCTTCGCCACGACTGCGATTCCGCTCTGCGGATTCCAACGAAGCAAGTACCCGCAGGTTACGTTCCAGGGGCCGCTTCGGGGCCAGCCCGCACATCCGCAGCGACGTGCACAGGAGTTCTAGCCCGTCCTCCACCCAGACACGTGAATAAAAGAACTAGTCCGAATAGGTGTGAATGTCAGGAGGTAACCCGCTGGTCACGGCCAATAGTTGAGAGAAGCACGGCCCTCGCTGGGAAGCGGAGGGTGGAAGAGGAGGGGTTGAGACCCATGACCATGCGGCACAACCTGACCCTGCACACCATGCTGGAGCGGGCCCGGCGGTACTTCCCGCACAAGGAGATCGTCTCCCGCACGGGTTCCGGAATCCTCCGGTACACCTACGCCGACTACTACGACAGGACGCGCAAGCTGGCGGCCGCCCTGACGAAGCTCGGGGTCAGGCGCGGGGACCGGGTGGGCACCATCGCCTGGAACCACCACCGGCACCTGGAGGCCTATTTCGCGGTGCCCTGCATGGGGGCCTCGCTGCATACCATCAACCTGCGGCTGCCCCCGGACCACCTGGCCTATGTGATCAACCACGCCGGCGACCGCGTCCTCCTGGTCGACCCGGACCTGGTGCCGCTGGTCGAGGCGGTGAAGGAGCAGCTGGAGACCGTCGAGCACTACATCATCATGGCCGACGGTCCGCTGCCCGAGACCAAGCTCTCGCCGGTCTACAGCTATGAGGAGCTGCTGTCCGCCGCCCCCGACGACTACCGCTTCCCCGAGGACATCGATGAGTGGGCCGAGGCGGGCATGTGCTTCTCGTCGGCCACCACGGGCCTGCCGAAGGGGGTCACCTACGCCCACCGGGCGATCTACCTCCACTCGATGATGGTCTGCATGGCCGACACCGTCGGGATTGGGGAGAAGGACGTCGTCATGCCCGTGGTGCCGATGTTCCACGTCAATGCCTGGGGCATGCCCTTCGCTGCCACCTGGATGGGCTCCAAGCAGGTGCTGCCCGGTCCCCGCCCGGATCCGCACACCCTCTGCAAGCTGATGCAGGACGAGAAGGTCACGCTGGCCGCCGGCGTACCGACGGTCTGGATGGGCGTCCTGCAGGCGATGGAGCAGGAGCGGTACGACCTCTCCTCCATCACCCGGGTGGCGTGCGGCGGCTCGGCCGCGCCCAGGGCGCTGATCGAGGCCTACGAGCAGAAGCTGGGCGTCCCGTTCCTACACGCCTACGGCATGACCGAGGCGGCGCCCGTCACCCACGTCAGCCGGCTGAAGTCGACGCTGGAGGACGCGCCGGCCGACGAGCGGTACGCCAAGAAGTCCAAGCAGGGCCTGCTCGCCCCGGGGCTGGACATGCTGGTCCTGAAAGAGGACGGCACGGAGGTGGCCTGGGACGGCCGGGAGATGGGCGAGGTGGTGCTCCGCGGGCCGTGGATCGCCGATTCCTACTACAACGACGAGCGGTCCCGTGCGACCTTCAGGGAGGGCTGGTACTACACCGGCGACGTGGCCACCGTGGACCCGGACGGCTACATGCAGATCGTCGACCGGATGAAGGACCTGGTGAAGTCCGGCGGCGAGTGGATCTCGTCGGTCGACCTGGAGAACGCGATCATGGCACACCCGAAGGTGGCCGAGGCGGCGGTGGTGGCCGTCTACCACCCGAAGTGGCAGGAGCGGCCGCTGGCCTGCGTCGTGCCGAAGCAGGGAGCCGAGCTGACCGCCGAGGAGATCAAGGAGTTCCTGAAGGGCAGGGTCGCCGACTGGTGGATCCCGGACGAGGTGATCTTCATCAGCGAGGTGCCCAAGACGAGCGTGGGCAAGTTCAACAAGAAGGTACTGCGGGAGAAGTACTGGAACCATCTGGCTCCGGAGCAGGAGCCGGCGGACTAGGCAGAACGAGGCAGCCCCGGAACTGATCGCCCGCCGGGGCTGCCTCATCACGCGCCGGTGGGCATCCGCCTTCCACCCGGTCAGGCGTGCAGGGGGTCTGCGGCAACCGCAGCGGGCAATCTCCGGTGCGCGTCGGCTGAATCAGGTGGCGCGAGGACGCCCATCCGACTTCGCAAGTAGGGGGCGGCGATGGGGCATCAGGCGCGAATCCAGAATAGAGACTATACACATTAGGTCGACTTTTAGGAACATAACCTCATGCGGCTGCGTGCTGCGACTTCCTATAGTGGTGTTACTACGAGACGGGAGGTCGTTCGCATGGCAGTCGAGACTCGCCGTGACTTCCTCAAGGCCGCCGGCCTGGTTACGGGCGGTCTGATGGTTCTGGGGCTCAGTGGATGTGCGTCAGGTGCTCGGGAAGCCAGCACTGGCGATAACCACGCCGGTAGCACCTCGGCTGCCTCGGACACCGGACGCATGGACTGGCAGGAGATGGACCGGCACCACCGGGAGGGCATCGAGGCATTCCCCGCCGCGACCGAGGGGAAGGGGAACCAGCTCCTGCCCTACACGATGGACGGTGACGTGAAGGTCTTCGAGCTCACCTGTTCGGAGATCGAGTGGGAGGTCGAGCCGGGCAAGAAGGTCCGGGCGATGGCATACAACGGCACCGTACCCGGCCCGGTGATCCGGGTGACCGAGGGCGACAAGGTGCGGGTCCACGTGCGGAACCAGCTGCAGGAGTCCACCTGCGTGCACTGGCATGGTCTGCGGGTGCCCAACAACATGGACGGCGTGCCGTTCATCACCCAGGACCCGATTCCGCCCGGAGGCAGCTTCACCTACGAGTTCGTGGCCAAGCCGTTCGGCACGCACATGTACCACTCGCACCACAACTCGGCCCAGCAGGTCGGGCTCGGCCTGCTCGGCGCCTTCATCATCGACCCGAAGGATCCGGGCGTCGAACCGGCCTATGACCGGGAGTACCTGATCGTGCTCAACGACGGTGCGCACGGGTACACCCTCAACGGCAAGGGCTTCCCGGCCACCGAGCCCTTCACCGCCAAGCTGGGCGAGCGCGTCCGCTTCCGGTTCATGAACGAGGGCGTGATGTACCACCCGATGCACCTGCACGGGTTCGCCTTCGAGGTCTTCGCCCGGGACGGCTATCTCCTGCCGCAGCCGTTCCGCTGCGACACGCTCTCCATCGGCCCCGGCGAGCGGTGGGACGCCATCGTCGTCGCCGACGAGCCCGGCGTGTGGGCCTTCCACTGCCACATCCTGCCCCACGCGGAGAGCCAGATGGGCATGTACGGCATGGTCACCGCCTTCATCGTCGAGGGATAACGCCTGTCCGCCCCGCCGGCCGCCGTGGCCGGCGGGGTCTTCCAGTTGCCGGTCGACGGTGTACCTGCCGCGCACTCAGGTGCCGTGGACGGTGTGCCGGGTCCCGCCGGGAGTGGTAACATGTTGGGGAGGGACGCGCAAAGGGGGATGCTCGTGCACATCAAGATCTTTTCCGACTACATCTGACCCTTCTGCTACATCGGCGAGGGGCTCGTCGAACGACTCCGGCGGGAGCCGGACCTGGACCTGACCGTGACGTGGCTGCCCTTCGAGCTGCACCCGGATACCCCGCAAGAGGGCGTGTCGCTGCTGCAGAAGCTGGGGCACCTCAGCGCCCCACAGCTCGAGATGATGATGGCAGAGCTGCGGCAGCGGGCGGCCGGGCTCGGCCTGCCCTTCAACCCGCCGCCCACGCTGTTCAACACCCGCAGGGCCCTGCAGCTCGCCGAGTTTGGCCGCGACCGTGGACGCCTGGACCATCTGCACCGGCCGCTCTTTCAGGCCTACTTCGTGGACGGGGCCAACCTGAGCGACGAGGGGGTCCTGCGCCGGGTGGCCGAGGCGGCCGGCCTGGACGCCGACGCCGGGCTGGCGGCCGTGCGGGAGGGGCGGTACGCGCGCAGGCTGGCCGACGCCGCGGCAGAGGCCGACCGCTATGGCGTGCGGGCTGTGCCCACCTTCATCATCAACGACCGCTACAAGGTGGTCGGGGCGCAGCCCTACGAGAAACTGAGGGAGATCCTGCGAACGGTGGCCCGGGAGGGCTGACCGCATGGGCCGAGACCCTGCATCTGCCTCCGTGCGGGCATGCAGGGTCTTCTTGCGTTATGGCGGTGCGTGTCGAGGTGGAGTACGGCGACGAGGTGGTTGACGGAGACACAGCCACGGTCGCCATGACGATTTTCGCGCCGGACATCGCGGCGATCGGCGATGCGGTCTTCGCAGATGCCGCGGGCTCGCTCGCGGCGGCCGGGCATGGCGGCAGGGTCGAACCGGACCCTGAGCTGCCGCTGGTATTCATGTCCGCCCTTGCCGATCCGTACTCGCCGAAAACGGAATCGAAATACGAAGCTCGCCTGGTGAGAGTCGACGGGGAATGGCGGGTGCGCGCCATCACCCGGGTGCGGTGAGCCTCTCTGCCTCCTGTGCGACGCGGCCATCGGGCGATATGTTGCCGGGCGCGGCAGCAGGATCGGGTACATGCCGGTAGGGTGGTCCGCGGAGTGATCTACGGCCTCGCGAGGATAGACCGCCGGCGTCACCTCGGGTCGGCGACCGGATATACGCCATGAAAAATAGATATATGTTTAGTAACCGGGCCTCATGCGGTTAACGTATGAGGCTTTCTATACTGGTCTTACACAAACATGGGGGGTCGTTCGCATGGCAGTAGAAACACGCCGCGACTTTATCAAGGCCGCGGGTCTGGTTACGGGCGGCCTGATGGTCCTTGGCATCACTGGATGTGCCACCGGTACGAAGCAGGACAGCCACGACAACGACAACACCAGCCACACCCCTTCGACCACCGACCCCGGGAGCATGGACTGGCAGGAGATGGACCGCCACCACCGGGAGGGGATCGAGGCCTTCCCCGCGGCCACCGAGGGGAAGGGGAACCAGCTCCTGCCCTACACGATGGACGGCGACGTCAAGGTCTTCGAACTGACCTGTACGGAGATCGAGTGGGAGACGCAGCCCGGCAAGAAGGTCCGGGCGATGGCCTACAACGGCACCGTGCCCGGCCCCGTGATCCGGGTGACCGAGGGCGACAAGGTGCGGATCATTGTCAAGAACGAGATGAAGGAATCCACCGCCGTGCACTGGCACGGCCTGCGGCTGCCCAACAACATGGACGGCGTGCCCTTCATCACCCAGGATCCGATCCCGCCCGGCGGCAGCTTCACCTACGAGTTCGTCGCCAAGCCGGCCGGTACGCACATGTACCACTCGCACCACAACTCGACTGAGCAGGTCGGGCTTGGTCTGCTCGGCGCCTTCATCATCGATCCGAAGGACCCGGCTGCCGAGCCGGCCTATGACCGGGAGTACCTGATCGTGCTCAACGACGGCACCCACGGGTACACCATCAACGGCAAGAGCTTCCCGGCCACCGAGCCCCTCGTCGCCAAGAAGGGCGAGCGCGTGCGCATCCGCTTCATGAACCAGGGCGTGATGTACCACCCGATGCACCTGCACGGGTTCGCCTTCGAGGTCTTCGCCCGGGACGGCTACCCCCTGCCGCAGCCGTTCCTGTGCGACACGCTCTCCATCGCCCCCGGCGAGCGGTGGGACGCCATCGTCGTGGCCGACGAACCCGGCGTCTGGGCCTTCCACTGCCACATCCTGTCCCACGCCGAGAGCCGGATGGGCATGTACGGCATGGTGACCGCCCTGATCGTCGAGGAGTAACGCGGCACAGCCCCGCCGGCCGCCACAGCCGGCGGGTTTCGCGCGCTCCGGAGGCCCTTGCGCCCGCTCTTTCACGCACCCATGCAGGTCATGCGGCGTGCTCTCCCGAATTCCCACCGGGTAGCAAGACCGCACCAGAAGGAGGAGATCAGATGCGCACGATGCTCTGGATGCGGCGGTGGCTGGCCGTGGGGCTCCTGGCCGTGATCGCGTTCGCGCCCGCCGCGGCGTCGGCGGCTGCCGCCGACCTGGTTCCGCTGCGGTTCGTGGCCGAGGCGGCCGGTGCGACGGTTTCGTGGGACGGTGACAGCTACACCGTCACCGTCGTCACCGACGACGGCGTGACGGCCACCCTGCAGATCGGCGCCACCGAGGCCGTCGTGGACGGGCAGCCCGTCCCGCTGGGCGCCGAAGCCGTCCTGGTGGGCGACAGAACCATGGTTCCGCAGTCCTTCATGGACAGCCTGCTGGCCATGCCCGTGACCTGGGACCCTGCCACGGGGGAGGCCGCGGCCGACCCGTACATGCTGAAGGCGCGCCGGCTGGTGCGCGACCTGATGAACGGGGAGCTCACCGCCGTGTACGACCAGCTGAGCCCGGCCCTTCGCGCAGCGCTGCCCTACGAGGCCATCCTGCAGATCGGGCTCCAGCTGGCCCCGTACGGTGAGCCCGGGCGTGCGCAGGTGCTGGGGGCGGCCGCCACGGCCGTTCACCAGAACGTCGACCTGCTGGTTCCCTTCACGGTTGCGCCGCTGAAGGCGACCATCCGGTTCGACGCCGAGGGGCGGGTCGACGACTTCCGCATCGACCCCTACGCCCCGGTTCAGGCCGCGGGCTCGCCGGCCTATGCGGACCCGGCCGGCTTCACCGAGGAGGAGGTGGCCTTCGGCGAGGCGCCCTGGGTCCTGCCGGGCACGCTGACCCTGCCCGCCGGGGAGGGACCCTTCCCCGCGGTGGTGCTGGTGCACGGGTCCGGTCCCAGCGACCGCGACGAGACGGCCTACGCCGTGAAGCCCTTCCGCGACCTGGCGCAGGGCCTGGCCGCACGCGGCATCGCCACCCTGCGGTTCGACAAGCGCACCTACGTGCACTCCCAGAAGTTCGCCAGCAACCCCGCCTTCACGCTGCAGGAGGAGTCGGTGGATGACGCGCTGGCCGCCGTCCGCTTCCTCGCCGGCGACGAGCGCATCGCCGCGGGCCGCATCTACGTGCTGGGCCACTCCCTGGGCGGCATCGCCCTGCCCCGCATCCTGGACCAGGACGAGGAGGGCCTCATCCGGGGCGGCATCGCCATGGCGGCGCCCAACAGCATGCTCGATACTCTCTGGGCCCAGAACAGCATCCTCGTCGAGGCCGGCCAGCTGCCGCCCGAGCAGCTCGACTTCATCCGGCCGCAGCTCGACATGCTCCGCGACCCGGCCTTCGACCCGGACAATTCGCCCAAGGGCTACCTGCTGGGCACACCGCACTACTGGCACGACCTGGTGCCCAAGGCATCAGGACTGCTGAAGCAGCTGGATCAGCCGGTGCTCTTCCTGCAGGGCGCCCGCGACTTCCAGGTGCCGGTGTCGGAGTTCGAGAGCCTCAAGGCCGACCTGGCGGAGCGCACGAACCTCACCTTCGAGCTCTTCCCGAGGCTGAACCACCTCTTCACCGAGGGCGAGGGTGAGATCGGCCTGATATCCGAGTACCTGGTGCCGGCCAACGTGCCCGAGTACGTGGTGCAGACCATCGCAGACTGGATTGCGTCAAACCCGTAGCTCCGCCTTGGGGAGGGCAGCAGCCCTCCCCTTTTTCCGCCGCAACTGGGAAACCGCGGTGCGGCGCCCCCCGTCCAAGGTTACAGAACACCTGGCCGGGAGGTATTACCCGTTGCGCAAGCGCATTGCCTGGCTGCTGATACCCGCCGTCGCAACCGCACTCACCGGGCCGGTCGCGGCGGCATCGCCGACATATTCCGAGGTATCCCCGAAGCCGTACGTCAGGGCAGCGGAGGCCGAGACCCCGCTGGCGCAGGGGCTGACCCTGACCAGCTTCGAACGGCTCTACCCCCACGGCTGGGCCAAGGGCTGGCTCCTCACCGCCCAGCTTTCGCACCCGGCCCTATCGACTGACCTGATCACCGCTCCCGGCGTGACGGAGGGTGAGCCGCTCTCCGCGATGGCGGCGCGCGCCGGCGCCATCGCCGCGGTCAACGGCGACTTCTTCGACATCGGCCAGACCGGCATCGCCCTGGGAACCTCCGTGAAGAGCGGCCAGTTCCTGCAGTCGGCCATCCCCGACTGGCCCCTGGGCGCCGGTGTCGGCCGGGACCGGATCGGCCGGCTGATGTCGGTCGTGCTCGAGGGCAGCATCACGCTGCCCAGCGGCACCTACCCCCTGGGCGCCGTCAATCTGCCCACCGTACCCTCGGGCACCATCGGCCTCTTCACCCCGCTCTGGACGCGCGACCGCAGCGCGGCGACGGTCGGGGCCTCGGAGGCCGTGGAGGTCGTGGTGCGCCAGGGCAAGGTCGTCTCGGTGAGCCCGACGGTCACCGACGGACCGGTGCCGGATGACGGGTTCGTGCTGGTGGGGCGTGAAGCCTACGCCGCCCCGCTGGCCGCGCTGCAGGTCGGCGACCTGGTGACCCTGGAGTACCATGCCAACCCCGACGTCCTGTGGGCCGTGGGCGGGCAGCGCTACCTGGTGGCGGAGGGCGTCGTCACGCCGGGACTGGACGACGTCACCCGGCGGCCCAGGACCGCCCTCGGCTTCTCGGCCGACGGCTCCACCCTCTTCCTCGCCACCGTCGAGGGCGGCTCGACCGCCAGCAGCGGCCTTACCCTGCGCGAGATGGCGGAGCTGATGAAGGGTTTCGGCGCCGCCTCTGCCATGGAACTGGACGGCGGCGGCTCGTCCGCGATGGTCGCCCGCCTGCCGGGCACGGAGGGCCTTACCCTGCTCAACCGCCCCAGCGACGGCCAGGAGCGCCGCATCCCCAACGGCGTGGGCATCTTTGCCCAGGCCGGGTCGGGCATCCCGCACTACCTCTCCGTGCAGGGTGAGCGGCGGGTCTTCCCCGGGCTCTCCCGCACGCTCTCGGTCTCCGCCCTTGACGAGCAGTACGGACCCGCACAGGCCGCGCCTCCCCTCTGGAGCCTCGCCGGGCCCGGGGTCCTCGCGCCTGACGGCCGGTACGCGGCGGTCCAGGCCGACGGCACGCCGGTGGCGGCGGGCACCGAGGTCGTCGTCGCGGCCGAGTCCGGCGGGCTCACCGCCGCCACCCGCCTCAAGGTCCTCGGGCCGCTGGCCCGGATCGTCCCCTCCGTGGAGGGTGGCCTGCGGCTGCACCCGGAGGAGGGTACCGTCTTCACGGTGATGGGCTACGACGCCGACGGCTTCGCCGCGCCCATCGACCCGGCGGATCTGACCGTGTCGTTCGACCCCGCCCTGATCCGGTTCGAGCGGGAGGGCGACAGCCTGCGCGCCATCCCGCTGGCCGAGGGCACCGGGCTGATCGTGGTCTCCGTCCAGGGCCACGAGGCGGTGATCCCGTTCGCCGCCGCGTACCGCACCACCGTCCTCGATGCCTTTGCGAACCCCGCGGCCTGGCAGTTCGAGCGCTACCCCGCCGAGGTCATGGGCGGCGTGGCGCCCGTGGAGCAGGCCGGCACCGATCCGACCCAGGGCGCCGGCGACGCTGCCGCCGGGCCAACCGGCGCAGCCATGGTTCTCAGCTACATCTTCGGCCCGGCGAGCGGAAACCGCGCGGCCTATCTCCAGGCGAGCGAGCCGCTGGCGCTGCCCGGGCAGCCCGTGCGGGTCGGCATGTGGGTGAAGGGCGACGGGCAGGGTGCGTGGCTGCGGGCGGTCCTGCAGGACGCCTCCGGCGCCCGGTACACTGTCAACCTGGCGCCCGCGGTCGACTGGACCGACTGGCGCTACGTCGAGGCGGAGGTTCCAGCCGGGGTGCAGTACCCCGTCAGCCTGCACCGGGTCTACCCCGTGGAGACCGACGGGACCCGGATCTACGCCGGCAGCCTGCAGTTCGCCGACCTGACGGTGCGGGATGCCGTGGAGATGCCCGCGGCCCCGCCGCCGGTGGCCCCGCCCCGCGACCTGATTCTCGCTCCGGCCGCACCGGCCGGCGAGGGCAGCTGGTCCTTCGCGGTGCTCGACGCCATGCCGCCCGTGGAGCCTGCGCTGGTCTTCCGGATGGCGCTGGCGGCGAACCCCGTCTTCTTCCTGGTCGACACCGGCCTGCGCGAGCCGGTCCAGCAGGCCCTGGCAGAAGCCGGCGCAGCGGACGTGCCCGTCTACGAGATGGCGCCGCCCGAGCGCTTCTTCGACGTCGGCAACGTGCGGTTCATCCTGCTGGGCACCGGGCAGGGCGGCCTCCGGGCCACCGATTTCAACCAGCTGGAGGGGCTGCGGACCCTGCTCTACCTGGCCGGGAACAGCGAGACGGTCCAGCAGGTGATCGTGGTCGGCGGGGAGACGCCCCTGGACTTCGCCGACCGGCGGGAGGGCGAGCTCATCCAGCGGTGGCTCACCGAGTTCGAGGATGCGTCGGGCAAGGCCGCGGCGTACCTGGCCTCGGGCGGGTTCTTCCCGAAGGTGACCCGGGTGGAGGGCATCCCTTACATCGAGGCCGGCAGCCCCATGGTGCCGCGCGTCTTCACCGTCGACCCGACCCCCGGGAGCGTGTGGATCCGGATGGAGCAGTAGCGCCCTCCGGGCCGCTTACAAGAAGGAACAAGGTGTTGAAAAGATAGTTACCGTTGTCAACAGAAGTCCATCGGATATAATACCTACAAGGAGGTGATGGGCCATGGCCGACTTCCATCTCTGCCCGAAGTTCGAACACGCGATTCAGCTGCTCGGCAAGCGCTGGACGGGGCTGATCCTTTCGACCCTGCTCAGCGGGCCGAAGCGATTCTCGGAGATCGAATCAGCCATCCCGGTCAGCGGGCGGCTGCTCTCCGAACGCCTGAAGGAGTTGGAGTCGGAGGGGCTCGTCACCCGGGAGGTATTCCCCGAAGTGCCGGTTCGGGTGGTCTACTCGCTCACGCCGAAAGGAAAGGCGATGGAGCCGGTGCTGGCCGCCGTCCAGCAGTGGGCCGAGCGCTGGGCATGAAAAGGCGGAGGCCGGGGTTCACTCCCGGCCTCCGTAACTGTTTTCGCTGCTAGTAGAGTGACGCCCGGGTGACCGGGGTGGCCTGAAGCAGTCGGGTCATGCGGGCGAAGCGCGCCCGATGACTGGCCGCGGCCGGCCCTGCAACCGGGTCGCGCCGGGCGGCGGGTACGGCCGCGGCGGCCTTCCTCGCAGCCGGGGCCGTTGCGGGCTTCTCCTCCAGCGCGGCGGTTCCCCAGGTCAGGTGGGCGCCTGCCAGGATCAGCCCGGGCACAGGGGTCGGCCGGCCCATGCGCTGGGCGAACTCGGCGGCGTCCAGGTCGCCCCGGAGCCCGTTGCACTCCTCGCAGGCGCAGATGCAGTTGGCCATGGTCGTGCGGCCGCCCTTCGACCAGGGGATGACGTGGTCCATTGTGAAGCCCGGCCGGCCGCACCAGTAGCAGATGTAGCGGTCGCGGGCGAGCACCTTCAGCCGGATGTACCGGTAGGCAAAGGGGTCAAAGCGCAGTCGGATGCGCGAGCGGCCGATCCACTTGGCCCGGCCCAGCCTGACCTCGCGGTCGGCCACCTTGCGCTTGCAGGGGGTGAGCGTGCGCCCCCGGCTGTCGATCACTTCAATTAGATCCGTCGTACTCATTCCTCCACGGGGCACGTCACGTCTCGCCCCCTTTCGTATTGTAGCCGACTGGATCGGCCGCTAATCTCTTCCGTTATGACACTAAGTACATTATTATACGACAAGATTATACCACAACATCGAACGAATCGGTACGTTGCAAACAAACGTTCGTCATGGTATGATTTGCACGTCCCGGTTGCGCGACCGGGTGTGGTAACATCCATTGTTGAGACAGTTGTGGGGGGCGTTGGGTTGTGGCCAAGGACCGTCTGGTGATTAAGGGTGCACGACAGCACAACCTGAAGAACATCAACCTCGAGATCCCCCGCGACAAGCTGGTTGTCCTGACCGGCGTGTCGGGGTCGGGCAAGTCGTCGCTCGCATTCGACACAATCTACGCCGAGGGTCAGCGGCGCTACGTGGAGTCGCTCTCCGCCTATGCGCGGCAGTTCCTGGGGCAGATGGACAAGCCCGATGTGGACTCCATCGACGGGCTCTCGCCGGCGATCTCCATCGACCAGAAGACGACCTCCCGCAACCCGCGCTCGACCGTGGGCACCGTCACCGAAATCTACGACTACCTGCGCCTGCTCTACGCCCGGATCGGACGGCCCCACTGCCCCACCTGCGGCAAGCCCATCCAGAGGCAGACCGTGGACCAGATGGTGGACGCGCTGCTCCGGATGGAGGAGGGCACGCGCATCCAGGTGCTCGCGCCGCTGGTGCGGGGCCGCAAAGGAGAGCACGTCAAGGTCTTCGAGGACATCCGCCGCGGCGGCTACGTCCGCATGCGGGTCGACGGGCAGATCATGGACGTCACCGACGAGCCGCCCGCCCTCGACAAGAAGCGGAAGCACACCATCGAGGTCGTGGTGGACCGGCTGGTGATCCGGCCGGACATCGAGCGGCGCCTGGCCGACTCCCTGGAGATCGCGACCAAGCTGGCCGGCGGCATCGTCACCATCGACGTCGTCGGCGGCGAGGAGCTGCTCTTCAGCGAGAACTTCGCCTGCCCGGACTGCGGCGTTTCCATCGACGAGCCGCAGCCGCGCAACTTCTCGTTTAACTCGCCCTTCGGCGCCTGCCCCGCCTGCACCGGCCTGGGGTTCAACACCGAGTTCGACCCCGAGCTCGTGCTCGACCCCTCGCTCTCGCTGGACGAGGGCGCCCTGGTGCCCTGGGCCAACTCGACGCAGCAGTTCTTCCACAACCAGATCGACGCGCTCTGCAGCCAGCTGGGCATCCGGAAGGACGTGCCCCTGAACCAGCAGGACCCGAAGTTCCGGGAGATCCTCCTGTTCGGCTGGCCCGACGGGAAGGTGCGCTTCCAGTACGAAAATATGTACGGACAGCGCAAGTGGTACGAGGTGACCTACGAGGGGGCCATCAAGCAGCTGGACCGGATGTTCCGCGAGACCTCCAGCGACGCCATCCGCGACCACCTCGCCGAGTTCATGACCACCCGGCCCTGCCCGGCCTGCCACGGCGCCCGGCTGAAGCCGGAATCGCTGGCCGTGAAGGTAGGCGGCCTCTCCATCGCCGAACTGACCGACCTCGACGTCGCACAGGCCCGCAAGTTCCTGGCTGGGCTGGACCTGACGGAGAAGGAGCGGGCCATCGGCCGCCAGATCCTGAAGGAGATCGACGCGCGGCTGGGCTTCCTGATCAACGTCGGGCTGGACTACCTGACGCTCAGCCGGTCCGCCGGCTCCCTGTCGGGCGGCGAGGCGCAGCGCATCCGGCTGGCCACCCAGATCGGCTCGCACCTGGTCGGGGTGCTCTACATCCTCGACGAGCCCTCCATCGGGCTGCACCAGCGGGACAACGAGCGGCTGATCGAGACCCTGCAGCAGCTGCGCGACCTGGGCAACACGCTGATCGTCGTGGAGCACGACGAGGATACGATCCGGGCGGCCGACTGGGTCGTCGACATCGGCCCCGGGGCCGGCCAGGCCGGCGGCCGCGTCGTGGCTGCGGGGCCGGTGGAGAAGATCCTGGCCACGCCCGAGTCGCTGACCGGCGCCTACCTCTCCGGCCGGCGCCAGATCCCGATCCCCGAGAAGCGGCGGCAGCCCAACGGCAAGTGGCTCGTCGTCAGGGGCGCGCGGGAGCACAACCTGAAGGACATCACCTTCCGGGTCCCGCTGGGCACCTTCACGGTGGTGACCGGCGTGTCGGGATCCGGCAAGTCCACCCTGGTCAACGAGATCCTCTACCGGCGGCTGGCTGCCGAGCTGAACCGGGCCCGCACGCGCCCCGGGGCCCACGACGCCATCGAGGGCCTGGAGCACCTGGACAAGGTGATCGACATCGACCAGTCGCCCATCGGCCGCACGCCCCGCTCCAACCCGGCCACCTACACCGGGGTCTTCGACCTGATCCGCGAGCTGATGGCCCAGACGCCCGAGGCGAAGATGCGGGGCTACAAGCAGGGCCGCTTCTCCTTCAACGTGCGCGGCGGCCGCTGCGAGGCCTGCAAGGGCGACGGCATCATCAAGATCGAGATGCACTTTCTGCCCGACGTCTACGTGCCCTGCGAGGTGTGCAAGGGCGCGCGGTACAACCGGGAGACGCTGGAGGTGCACTACAAGGGCAAGACCATCGCCGACATCCTCAACATGACCGTCGACGAGGCGGTGGAGTTCTTCCGGCCCCTGCCGCGCATCTACCGGAAGATGCAGACCCTGCAGGACGTGGGGCTGGGCTACATCAAGCTGGGCCAGCCGGCCACGACGCTCTCGGGCGGCGAGGCGCAGCGGGTGAAGCTGGCCACCGAGCTCTCTCGGCGCGCCACCGGGCGGACGATCTACATCCTCGACGAGCCGACCACCGGCCTGCACACGGCCGACGTGCACAAGCTGCTGGACGTGCTCCAGCGCCTCGTAGACGTGGGCAATACCGTGCTGGTCATCGAGCATAACCTCGACGTGATCAAGCAGGCCGACTGGATCGTGGACCTCGGGCCGGAGGGCGGCGAGCGCGGCGGCCAGATCGTGGCCGAGGGCCCGCCGGAGGAGGTCTGCGCGAACCCGGCGAGCTACACCGGCCTCTTCCTCAAGAGGCACATGGAGCGGCAGCGCGCCCAGGTGCCGCTGGGTGCGGCCTCGGGGACGGACTGACCGGCAGGGAGGAAGGGGCCGGTTCTCGAAAGTTGAACCTAACCCGCCTGAGCAATCAGACAGGAGAGGAGACCGGTGACAGGACCGACCAGGTGCCCTTACTGCGGGACTGAGGTCTCGGCTTCCGCCAACTACTGCGACAGGTGCGGGACGCCGCTCCGGCCGTCCGGCGCGCCCACGCCCCTCCGCCGCCGCGAGCGGCCCGGGCGGCGCGTGGCGGTATGGCTCTTCGTCGTCGTGCTGCTCACGTTCTTCGGCTCGGGGGTGCTGGGCGGCTTCCGCCTGCACTCCGGGAGATGGCCGTGGAGCGCCGCGGTCCCGGCGCTGGCCGGCCCCGACCCGACAGAGCCCCCGTCCGGGAACGGGGAGGGGGAGGGGCGCTACCTGCGCGCCGTCGTCTCGATCCAGGTGCGGGGCGATCGGGGCAGCAGGGTCGGCACCGGTTTCATCATCGATACCGGCGGTCACATCGTCACCAGCGCTCACGTGATCGAGGGCCACAAGGGCTGCGTGACCGTCATCGACGACAACGGCACGACACACCAGGGGATGGTCGTGGGCCACGACCAGAACCGCGACGTCGCGCTGATCTACGTGCCCACCCTCACGAAGTGGCCCCAGGTGCTCACCCTCTCCTCGGGGACGCTCTCGCCGGGCGATCCGGTCTACGCCTGGGGCAGCCTGGAGCGGAGCCCCAACCACGCACCCGTTCCGGCGGAGGTCCGCCAGGTCGGCCTCTCCCAGCGGATCGACGGGCGCTATTACGCTGACCTGGTGGAGTTCCGCGGCGCCAGCGTCATGCACGGCGCCAGCGGCGGGCCCCTGGTGCACCGGGAGACCGGCGAGGTGGTCGGCATCGTCACCGCCGGATCGGACAGCGCCATCGCCTACGCGATCCCCGTCGCCGGAGAGGTGAGCCGCCTGATCAAGGCGTGGGCGGAGGAGCCGGTCGCCTTCCAGTGCGCGCCGAACCCTGCAAAGGTGCGGACGCCCGTCGTCCTGGCCACCGTCACGCCCCTGTCGGGCCCGCACGGCGTGTGGGGCAGCGACCTGGCCAGCGGTGCCGAACTGGCGCTGCGGGACCTGGAGGCCGACCTCCTGAGGGTCGGCTACCAGGTGTCGCTGGTCCGATACGACGACCAGGGCACGCCCGAGGCCGCGGCCGAGCACGCGCGACGCCTCGCCTACGACCAGGAGGTCATCGGCGTCGTCGGCAGCTTCACCAGCCCGGCCAGCGCCAGCCTGGCAGAGGGGCTGCTGGAGAGCGGTCTGGTGCTCGTCGTGCCCAACGCCGGTGCGGAGGACCTCATGCAGCCGGGCTGGCTGCACGTCAACCGGCTCATCGCGCCCCAGGTCCGCCTGGAGGCCGCCGCCGCAGCGTACGCCAGGGGCAGACTTGGGGTGGAGTCCGTCCTGATGCTGCTGGATGGCAGCGCGGAGTCAGAGCGGCGGGCTGCCGCCTTTGAGACCGCGGCGGAGATCGTCGCGCTGCCTGTCGCAGGGCGCATCGTGCTTCCCGCGCGCATCGAGGGGAGCGCTCTGGCCGCCGCGGTGCGGGCTTACGTCCCCGATGCCATCTACTACGCAGGAAACAGCCAGCTGGGCTACCAGGCGGCGGCCGCCCTGCGCCAGCAGGGGCTGACGCTGCCGATCATCGGCGGCTCGGAGCTTTACAATCCGGCCTTCGAGAGCACGGCTGGCCGCGGCTGGCGCGACATCTACTTCACCCATTACACCCGGGGGACCGACGCCCGCTTCATACGCCACTTCGAGGCCATCCTCGGCAAGCCGACCCGCGGGTACGGCACGTTCGGCTACGATGCGGCGCGGGTTATCCTGGAGGCGCTGATCCGCTACGGCGAGGAGAACCCCGGAAAGATCCCCGACCGGGAGGAGTTCGCGGCGCTGGTGCGGTCGACCCGCGGACACAAGGGCTGGTCAACCACCATCAGCTTCGACCCGAACACCGGCGAGAACCAGGCGGCGCAGGTCTACCTGTTCCAGTGGGTGGACGGGCGGATCGAACTGCAATAGTGACGGAAAGCGCACCGTGTCTGCACTGCACGGTGCGTATAATTTCTGGATCGAAGCAGTCTAGGAGGAGAAACACGACCAAGCGGGGAATTCTAATAAACCTCTCATCGAGCCGGCGGCTTTCGGTTATAGAAAGCGTTGTGGTATAGTAAGTTGTATTTATCGGTGGCGGGGAGGTGAGGGCCATCGCTGAGTTGGAGCCCGTGCGCGACGCTGATCTGGGGTTGATCGCGCGCTGCCAGGCGGGCGACAGGATCGCTTTCGAGGAGATGTTCCTGCTCTACCGCGACGACGTCTTCCGCTTCGCCTACCTGGTCGTGCGGGACGCCACGCTGGCGCAGGATGTCGTTCAGGAGACGTTTCTGAAGGTCTTCCGCTCCATCGCCAAGTTCGAGTTCCGTTCCAGCTTCAAGTCGTGGCTCTACCGGGTGGCCGTCAACGAGGCCATCACGCTGCTGCGCCGGCGCAGGATCAAGGAAGAGCTGGACCCCATGCCCGGCGCGAGCCAGGAGCAGCAGCGCGGGCGTGAGGTGCGCGCCTGGCAGCCGGAGGAGGCCGTCCTCGACAGCGAGGAGCGCCGCCTGCTGCGCAACGCCATCGGCCGCCTGGATCCCGTGCATCGCTCGGTGGTGGTGCTGAAGTACTTCCACGAGTTCTCCGACACCGAGATTGCGGCAATCATCGGCTGCCCGCCTGGCACGGTGAAGTCGCGCCTGCACCGGGCACGCGAGCTGTTGCGCAACCAGATGGCACGCCAGCTCGGCCGGCCCGACCTGGTTGCCCTGTCCTACAACCGCCTTTCGGCCCACGCCCCGCTCGTGGCCTGCGAGGAGTGAGAGCATGCGCGTCGACGAACGGACGATTCGCGAGACCCTGCGCGCGGACGCAGCACAGGTCTCGCCTCCGCCCGATCTCTGGGAGCGCATCAGCCGGGAACTCGACCGCGACTCGGCCCGGTCGGCGCGGTTTGCGCTGCCGCGCATCCCGTCTGCGCGCCTCCGCCAGCTGGTGGCCGTGGGCGTCGCCGCCGGCCTCTGCTGGTTCCTGGCCGTCCCCGCCGGTCCGCTGATCGAGCGGGTGGTCGTCCCGCCGGGTTACTGGGTGGGCGCGTTCCGCACCGGTGCGGTGGCCGCCGCGGGCCAGGGGGTGGGCGACCTGCGCTGGTCGTCGGCCGAGATCACGCTACTGCGATGAGGAAACGGATTCCGACCGGATTCGCCCCGCTGCGGCGGGGCTTTTCTGTCGCCTGTAGTGCTACACTAGTGGTGGGGAGGTGAGCGCGCGTGGACCTCGGGGAGCAGATCAGGCTGCTGCCGGAACGGCCGGGGTGCTACCTGTACAAGGACAGCTCCGGCCGCATTATCTACGTCGGCAAGGCGCGGAACCTGAAGAACCGCGTGCGCCAGTACTTCCAGTCTTCCCGCAACCTCACGGCCAAGGTGCTGGCCATGGTCAGCCAGATTGCGGAAATCGAGCATATCGTCACGGACACGGAAACCGAGGCGCTCGTGCTCGAGTCTAACCTGATCAAGAAGCACAAACCCAAGTACAACATCCGGCTGCGGGACGACAAGCACTACCCCTACCTGCGGCTGACGCTCACCGAGCAGTGGCCGCGGCTGGTCGTGACCCGCTCCATGAAGAAGGACGGCTCCCGCTACTTCGGACCCTTTACCAGCAGCCAGGCCATGTGGGAGACCATGAAGCTGGCCCGGCGGCTCTTCCCGCTGCGCACCTGCAACGACCCGTCCCGGCATCCCCGGGCCTGCCTGCAGTATCACATCGGGCGCTGCCTCGGTCCGTGCCTGCCGGACTTCGACCGGCATGCGGCCTACGCCGACGCCGTGCGCGACCTGCAGGCCTTCCTGGAGGGCCGCACGCAGGAGGTCGTGGCACGCATCCGTGCCCGCATGGAGCAGGCCGCGGAGAATCTGGAGTTCGAGCGGGCGGCCGAGCTGCGCGACCAGATGCGGGCCATCGAAAAGGTGACCGAGAAGCAGAAGATCATCGGCCACGAGATGGAGGACCTGGACGCGATCGCCTACGCCCGCCTCTACGATGAGGCCTGCGTACAGGTGTTCTTCGTCCGGCAGGGGAAGCTGGTGGGACGCGACCAGTTCATCATGGCGGGTGCCGATGAGATGGAGGGCGGGGAGATCCTCGCCGCCTTCATCCAGCAGCACTACGCCCAGACCGACTTCGTTCCGAGGGAGATCCTCGTGAGCGAGGAAGTCCCCGAGGCCGGTGTGCTGGTGGAGTGGCTCTCGTCCAAGCGCGGTGCGCGGGTTGTGCTTCGCCGCCCGCAGCGGGGGGAGAAGCGCGCGCTCGTGGAGATGGTGAGCCAGAACGCCCAGGAGGCCATGGCCGAGCGCCGGCAGCAGCGGGAGCTGGAGCTGGCGGCCACCGAGGGTGCGCTGATGGAGCTGCAGCAGGCCCTGGGCCTGCCGCGCCTGCCCCACCGCATCGAGTGCTTTGACATCTCGCACGTGCAGGGCTCGGAGGTCGTGGCTTCCATGGTGGTCTTCGAGGGCGGCCGGCCCAAGAAGGAAGACTACCGCCGCTTCAAGATGAAGGTGGATCAGAACAACGACTTCGCCAACATGGCGGAGGCCGTCACGCGCCGGTTCCGGCGGGGCCTGGCCGAACGGGCCGCCCGGGTGGAGGGTCGCGTCAAGGACCTGGCCGAGGGGCGCGTGGCCGAGGAGGGAGTGGAGTACGGGGAGAAGTTCGCCGAGTTCCCCGACCTCCTGATCATCGACGGCGGCAAAGGGCAGCTCGCCTACGCCAGGGCGGCGATGCGGGAGCTCGGCGTGGATCACATCCCGACGTTCGGGCTGGCCAAGGAAGAGGAGCTGCTCTGCGCCGAGGACCGCCCGGACTGGATCGAGCTGCCGAGGGGCTCCCAGGGGCTCTTCCTGCTCCAGCGGATCCGGGACGAGGCCCACCGCTTCGCCATCACCTACCACCGCAAGCTTCACCGCAAGGCGACCACGCGCAGCCGCCTCGACGACGTGCCGGGCATCGGTCCGAAGCGGAAGAAGGCGCTGCTGCAGCACTTCGGCTCCCTGAAGGCGATCCGGGCCGCCTCCGTGGAGGAGGTGGCAGCGGTTCCAGGCCTGAACCGGGAGCTGGCCGAACGCGTGAAGGAGGCGCTGGGCGGGGCATCGCAGTAGACCTTATCTGTTCGACTATGGCTTAATGAAAGGATATGCATAATGATGAAGAAGCAATGGATCGCATCCGTCCTCTGCGCGGCGATGCTGCTGAGCGGCTGTGCCGCTGCTTCGTCCGACCCGCCGTCCGGTCGGACGCCCCCGGTCTCGGACCCGACGGACCCCACGCCTGGCATCGCCGACCCCGGCGACCCGAACGGGCCCGCCGGTCCGGGCGACCCTTCCGGAGCGGACGAACCCGGCTCGCCGTCCGACCCGTCCGGCCCGGACGGCGAGCCGGACGGGTCCGAAAACCCCGGTGCCCCGGCCGTGACCTGGAAGCCCGGCGGCATCGGCTACCCGCTGGTGCCCAGCGACCCCGCGGTGGAGCAGAAGGTCGCCATGCTCACCTTCGACGACGGCCCCTCCAACTACACGCCGCAGGTGCTGGAAGGGCTCCGGGAGGCCGGCGTGAAGGCGGTCTTCTTCATCACCGGCTACGGCGCCGCGCAGCACCCGGACCTGGTGAAGCGGATCCACGAGGAGGGCCACCTGCTGGGCATCCACACGATGACCCACCCCAACATGACCAGCCTGGGCCGGGAGGAGCAGATCGCGGAGATCCAGCCGCTGATCGACCTGATCACCGATGTCACGGGCGAGCCACCCCGGTACTTCCGGCCGCCCTTCGGCGCGTACAACGACGAGCTCCTGGCGACACTGGACGAGCTGGAGCTGGAACTGATCAACTGGAGCAACGGTTCCCTGGACTGGGATGACGTGGTGGACGGCTACAAGGACCCGAACCTCGTGGTTGAGGCGGTCCTGGACCAGCTTCATCCCGGTTCCGTCATCCTGGCCCACGACACGATGAAGCACACCGCGGAGGCCGTGCCGCTGATCATCGCGGCGCTGCGGGAGCGGGGATACGAGTTCGTGGTGCTGCCATAACGCACTAGAGCGGGGGGTGCTGCCCCCGCTCTTCACGCGCGCTCCGGCCGCCTCCGCCGCCAGAGCCATGCGGCCGTCGCCGCGAGCCCCGCTGCGACCTGGAGGGCGCTCACACCGGCCGGGGAGGCGGCCGGCCGCGCCAGGTCCGCCAGCACCACGGCCAGCCCGCCCAGCGTCAGTGCCATCGCCGTCGCATCTCCCGCCCGGGGCATGGCCCTGGCGAGGGCCAGGGCGGCCACGCCGGCGGCCAGCAGCAGGGGGCCGTACACCCAGTCCGCAGGCCCCGGGGAGCCGAGCATTCCCAGGCCGGCTCCGCACAGGAGCGCAGGGGCCGCCCGGTCCCAGGCCGGGAGCCGGTCCGCGGTACGGCGCAGCCCCCAGAAGGCGAGGGCGAGGCCCCCGATGAGGGCGCCGGGCAGGGCCTGGGTGCCGTGGGGGAAGCCGAGGAGCAGCCCGGGGCTCCGCAGGTACGCCGCGGGGTCCAGCAAGACGTAGATGAGCTTCGCCCCCAGCAGGCTGCCCAGGGCAAGGTTGAACACCAGCTCCCGGCCCGTCTGCCCGGCGGCCAGGTAGGCCGCCAGCGCGCCGGCCGACCAGAAGAGCGCCCGGGTGGGCAGTACCGCCGGACCCAGGCTCAGGGCCTCCGGCAGCAGGCTGCCGGGTCCGGGCAGGCCTGCTGTCCGGGGAGGGCCGGCCTGCGCCTCGGACAGGTACCCCTGCATCGCACGCAGGGTGAGCGGCCCGGCCACCCGCGCGGTCACCGCGCCCTCCGGGCTGATGAAGAGGCTGGTGGGCAGCGACGCCACCTGGTACCGGTCGCTTGCCGCCCCCGTCGGGTCCAGCGCCACCGGGAACGTGTAACCGTGCTCTCTCAGGTACGCCAGCGCGGCTTCCGGGCTGCGCTCCTGCGCGGTCACGTTCACTGTCAGGATGGCCGCTCCGTCGGGCAGCGACTCGGCGAGCCGCTGGATCTCGGGCATCTCCGCCCGGCATGGGCCGCACCAGGAGGCCCAGAAGTTGAGGAAGACGGCGCGGCCGCGCAGGTCGGCCAGGCTGACCGGCCGGCCCGACGGATCGGCGAGCGCGAGCGCAGGGGCGGCATGGCCGACGTAGGGGTGCTCGGGTCCGACCGGGGTGCTGCCCTGCGGCCGGAAGGCGCCGCCCAGCAGCACCGCGGCCCAGATCAGCAGCACGGCGGCACCGGCCGCTCTCTGCATACGGGTCACCTCCGGGTCCCCCGCCGGGGATCTTCACCCCTTACGACGGACCGGCTACAGATTCAGGTATGTGCACGATATTTGAGGAGAGCCCTCGTGAATATAAAACTGGTTCCTTGAAATCATTGAAGGTAACCGTTGACAGGATGTCGGCGCCCGGATATCATCAAAGTCAAGGAAGGTCCTTAAATATCTTAAGGGGTCTCCTCAACCTTGCGGGTGAGGCGACCCCGGAGAGGTGAGGTGAAGGGGTTTGCAGACGTGGCGGATTCCCAGCAGGTGCCCTGTGTGCAGCGGAGAGCTGACCGTGACCCGGCTGCACTGCAGGCACTGTGACACCACGCTGGAGGGGCGGTTCGAGACCACGCGGTTCGCCCGGCTCACGCCGGAGCAGCTGGACTTCGTGGCGGTTTTCCTGAAGAGCCGCGGCAACATCAAGGAGGTGGAGCGCGAGCTTTCCATCTCGTACCCGACGGTGCGGGCCCGGCTGGACTCGGTGCTGGCCGCCCTGGGATTCCAGGTCGACCGCAGCGCGGCCGAGGAGGAGAACCGGATCAAGCAGGCCCGCCGCAAGGAGCTGCTCGACCGGCTGAACCGCGGCGAGATTACCGCTGAGGAAGCGGTGGCCGCCCTGAAGAGCCTGTAGGGGGTGGCTGAGGTGGACGAGGAACGGCAGTTGATTCTGCAGATGCTGGCCGACGGCAAGATCAGCGTGGCCGAGGCGGACATGCTGCTCAAGGCCCTGGCGGAGGCCGAGGCGGCCGCGGCGGCGCCCCCGCCTCCCCGGCAGGAGCCGCGCCCCCGGCTCAGGGACCTGGTGAGGCAGGCCCTGCAGGAGGCCGACCGGGCCCTGGACCGTGCGGTCAAGACGGTGGAGGAGCGGGTGGCCGAGCAGGAGCAGCGCGAGCCGTACCGGCAGATCCGCACGCTGGCCGTCTGGCTGGACAGGAACGCACAGGGCCCGGCCGGCGCCGTCGACCGGGACGCCAAGCAGGCGGCTGACGAGGCTGACAGGGCCGGCAACACAGCGGCTGATGAGGTGGACGGGACCCTCAACACGGTGGCTGACGAGGTGGACAGGACCGTCAAGGCGGTGATCGATGAGGCAGACAGGGCCGTCCGGACGGTGACCGGTGCAGTGGACAGGGCCGTCAAGGCGGTGGCGGATGAGGTGGACAGCGCCGCCGGCGACGCGGACAGGGCAGTCAACGAGGCTGCGGACACGATCGACAGGACCGCCGACGACATGGCCGACATGGTCGACAGGGCCGCCAACGGGGTGACCGAAAAGGTGGACCGGGCCGTCAACCGGGTAGCTGAACGGATCGACAGGATCGCGAACCGGGTGGCGGAGCAGGTGGAGACCGCCGTGGAGCGGGCGGGAGGCAAGGTTGCCGGCAAGATCACCGTGACGCTGTTCGGCGACCCCGCCGAGAAGATGAGGAGGGTGGACTGATGTCTCAGGAAGAACGGCTCTTGATCCTGCAGATGGTGGCCGACAAGAAGATCACCGCTGCCGAGGGCGCTGAGCTGCTGCGGGCGCTGGAAGGACAGCGGGAGGAGGAGCCGCCCGCCGAGACGGCAGCGCCGCCGCGCCCGCAGCGCCGCAGCGGGCCCTCGGCCGGCCTGGGCTCCGGCCTCTCGAGCCTGATCGAGGAGGTCGTCGAGCGGGTCACCGGCGTGCTCAGCGATTTCACCGGCCAGCAGTACGAGTTTCCCACCGAGATCACCGGTGTCTTCACGGCGGATCAGGTGCCGCTGCGCATCTTCACCGGCAACGGCCACGTGGAGCTGCGGGGCTGGGATGAGCCGGGCTACAAGGCCCAGATCGTCGCGAAGGCGCGGGCCGCGACCGAGGCCGAGGCGCAGCGGCGGGCCCAGGAGGCCTACCGCGTGACCGCCACGGAGTCCGGCTTCCTCCTGGAGACCGACCGGCGTTTCGACTGGTCCGACCTCGGTGTGCACCTGACCCTGTTCCTGCCCAAGGACCGGATCTACCACCTGGAGACCCGCACGGGCAACGGCCACATCCGGGTCGAGGGGATTACGCTGACCGAGGGCAACGCCAAGAGCGGCAACGGCCGCATCACCATCCTGGGCGTCACGGCCGACCGGCTCTACCTGAAGTCCGGCAACGGTTCGGTCGACGTGGACGGCGACGTGGCGGACCTGGAGGCGACCACCGGCAACGGCTCGCTGCGCGTCATCCCGATGGGCCGCCGCTCCGAGAAGATGCAGCTGAAGACCGGAAACGGGTCGGCCTCCATCGACACGGGGCGGCTGAGCCGGGACGTGGGCTTCTTCGTGGATGCCCACACCGGCATGGGCAGCGTCTCCATCGCGCGGCCCGACCTGGTCTACGAGCTGGACGAGCGGAACATCGGCTTCAAGCACGTGATCGCCCACAGCGAGGGCTTCGACACCGCCGCTCAGAAGGTCTCCATCCGCGTGCGCACAGGGCTCGGCTCCATCTCCGTCGAATAGGCCAGGAGCGCCGTACAGTTCATGACATGACGAAAGGGTTCGCCGCGGCGTCGGGCCGCGGCGAACCCGGTTGAGGAGGGTCGACGGGGTGCGTCTGCTGATTCGCTGGGCTCTGAATGCGCTCACGCTGCTGGGGATCGCGTATGTGGCGCCGGAGCTGGGGATCCTGAAGGGCTTCTACGTCGCAGGGTTCGAGGCGGCGGCGGTGGCGGTGCTCCTGCTCTCGCTGCTCAACCTGACCGTGCGGCCGCTTCTGCGGATGCTCACCCTGCCGATCACGTGCCTCACCTTCGGCCTGTTCACCCTGGTGATCAACGCCCTGATGATGATGCTCACGGCTGAGCTGGTGGCCGGCTTCCACGTGGGCGGCTTCCGCAACGCCCTCGTGGTCTCGGTGCTCTACGCGGTCATCAGCGCGGTGCTGAACGGCCTGGTGCAGGGCGGCGAGAAGGACTGACGGCCCGGCGTTGCTCCGCTGATGTACCCTTACTCGCTCTGGGGCCAGCCCAGCGGCGCTGCCCCCATGCCCTTCCCCCAGGGGCCCATCCAGGGGGTCATCCAGGGGCCCATCATCTTGCCGTACCCGTCCTTGCCGGAGTCATCCGTGCCGAATCCGCCCATCCCGGCTCCCTTGCCCGGCCAGCCCTTGCCAGGCCAGCCCATGCCGGGGAATCCCACGCCCGGGAATCCCATGCCGGGGAATCCCATGCCGGGGAAGCCCATTCCGGGCCACATGCCCGGGAACCACTTGCCGTAGCCGCCCACGCCCGCCGTCCCGTCCCGTGCGGGCTCGCGCGCTTCCATGGCTTCCACCCACTGTACCGCCTGCGCCGGCGGCACCCCGGTGCCCACCAGTGCGCCCATCAGGGCGACCCTGCGCAGCGTCTGCTCTTTGGAGGCTCCTTCCTTCCCGAGCTCACGCAGCCCGCGTGCCACGATCGGTTCGACCGCACGCATGAACCGATAAGGCATGTTCACACACCTCCGCTCCCATCCTATGCCAGCGCAGGAGGCGGTGACATAAACCGCAGGGGCGCGGCGGGAGCCGTTTCGGTGTATGATTGGGGTGTGAAACTGCCGGGGAGGGGCACGCATGAGACTGACTGCGGCCTGGCGCACTGTCGTGCAGGTCGGATACGACCTCTTTCTGAAGCTGAACCCCCGCAAGATCGCTGCGCACGCGGTCATCCTGGACGAGTCCGGCCGGGTCCTGCTCCTCCGGTCGCGCTACGCCGGCGCGTGGCTGTTGCCCGGTGGCGGCCTCAGGCTGCGGGAGCACCTGGACGAGGGGCTCCGCCGGGAGTGCCGTGAGGAACTGGGCGTGGACGTGGTGGTGGAGGGGCTGAGCGGCATCTACTACGACGACCGCTCGGCCGCGTACGTCGCCGTCTTCCGCTGCCGCCTTCCCGGCGAACCGATCCGCCTCTCCCACGAGCACGCCGAGTACACCTGGGCCGAGCCCGACCTGCTGCCGCCCGGGCAGCGGGAGATGATCAGGGACGCGCGCCGGTTCGCCGGCACGACCGTCGTCGCGCGGCTGCCCTGAGGCGGGTCAGGCGAAGACGACGGCCAGCTCCCGGGCGGCCGCCCAGAGGTAGATCATCAGGCAGAGCCCGCCGATGACCAGGGCGGCGGCCCAGAGCATGCGCCGGCGGCGCTGCCGAAGCTCCTCCAGCTCGGCGGAGAGGCGACGCAGCTCGGCGTCCTCGGCCGCGGCGGCGTCGGTCGCCGGGACCGGCTCCGCCTCCGCATCCACAGCCTGGCTCCACTCCTCCGCGAGCTCGAGGGGCCGCAGCAGGTGCCGCGGGCTGAAGCCGGCGGCCAGGAAGTAGGCGGTGACCCCGAGGCCGGCGGCCATGAGGCCCAGCATGACGGCCGACAGCCAGATCGCCCCGTCCGGAATCGCGTCGAGGCTCTCCAGGGCGGCAGGATTTGCCTGCTCCTGCACGAAGAAGGTGAGCCCGAGGGCAATGCCGTTGTTGAGCAGGTGCATGACCATCCCCGGCAGGATCGAGCCGGAGCGCTGCACCGCCAGCGCCCACAGCATGCCCAGCAGGGCGAGGGGGACCAGCCGCACCAGGCTGAGGTGGAGCGCCCCGAAGAGCAGTCCGGTCAGGAGAACCGCGGCGGTGGGTCCCAGAGGGCGCAGCGCCCCCAGGACGTAGCCGCGGAAGGAGAGTTCCTCGCAGATGGCCGGCAGCAGCGCCCCCACCAGGAGCGCGAGCCAGGAGCTGGCATCCAGCAGGATCTGGTAGGTCTGGACCATCTCGCCCCCCAGCTGCCGCACCAGCAGCACCAGTACAGCCCCCATCAGCTGGGCGGCCAGCCAGCCCACCGTGCCCAGCAGCACCGACCGGGCCCACCCCCGCAAGGTCAGCATGCGCAGGCGCAGGAACGGCCGGATCGGGCGCCTCTCCACCCGCAGGGTGAAGAGGAGCGGCAGCGCCACGAAGATGCCGAGCTGGGAGATCACCACCCCGGTCAGGCCGAGGGTGTACTGGAGGGCTCCGCCTGCCACGATGAGCAGGACCAGCGCCGCCAGGTAGAAGCTGAGGACCCGGACCAGGGCATCCAACTGACTTGTACGCACGTTGTTCTGAGCCTCCGCCCGTTTGGATGGGTATGTGAACTCGCTGAAGGGATGGCGCAGCGCACCTGCGTCAAACCCTGTAGAACCTCCCGAGAGGTGTGTGTGGCCATTGACTCCCCGTGACGAAACCCTGGCCCTCGCCGCACAGCATGGGGATATGGAGGCCTTCGCGGCCCTTGTGGATCGGCACAAGGGCCGGGTTTACCGCACCCTTTACCAGGTGGTGGGCGATGCGAACGAGGCCCAGGACCTGGCCCAGGAGGTCTTCGTGAAGGTCTTCCGCTCCCTCTCGAGCTATCGGGGCGACGCGGCCTTCACCACCTGGCTCCACCGCATCTGCCTCAACCTGGCCTTCGACTGGCTCAGGGCCCGCAAGCGCCGGCCGCTGACGGTGCCGCTCGAGCCCCCGCCCGGTTGCGAGGAGCAGCGGCCTACCGACCTGCCCAGCAACGAGGAGGGGCCGGAGGAGCGGACCCTGCGGGAAGAGCGCCGGGAGCGCCTGCGGGAAGCGATCGGACGGCTCTCGCCGGACTACCGGGAGGTCGTGCTGCTCTATCACTTCCACCACCTCAGCTACCAGCAGATCGCAGACCGGCTCGGGATCCCGGTTCGGACCGTGGAGACACGCCTGTACCGGGCCAGGGCGAACCTGAAACGGCTGCTCACGAGCATGGAGGGAGGTGACCGCGGTGAACTGCAGCGACCTGCACCGGCTGCTGGAAGCCTACTGGGCTCGGGCGCTCGCTGAGGATGAGCGCCGCGCCTGCGAAGCGCACCTGGCCGTCTGTGACGACTGCCGGTTCCTGGCGGAGAGCCGGGACCTGCTGGCGGATCTGAACGACCCGGAGCTGGAGCGGATGGTGCTCATGGAGCCGCCGCCGCTGCCGGACGACTTCACCGCCCGGGTGATGGAGCGGGTGGCGGCAGAACAGCCGCGGCCCTTCAGCCTGCTCTGGCCCTGGCTGCGCACCAGGTGGTCGGTGCACCAGTACGCCAGCGTGGCCTATGCGCTCTGCGCCACCATACTGGTGGTTTCGCTGGGAAACGGCCTTCTCCTCTGGAGCCAGTCCACCGACCGGCTGGCGGTCTGGATGGCCAGGGGGCAGGCCTACTGGGCGGCCGCAGAGGCATACGCCGCTCCCTTCTCGCAGTGGCTGCACAGCCTGTGGTACGCGCTGGCGGCCTTCCTCTACTAGTCTGGGGGGACTGAGATGAGTTGCACCTACCACGCGGATCGTGAGGTCCGGGGCATCTGCGCCAGCTGCGGTCGGCCGATCTGCGCCGAGTGCAAGGTCGAGCTGAACGGTCAGCCCTTCTGCAAGAACTGCCTGGCTGCCCGCATGCAGCAGCCCGCGCGCGACATCAACGGCTTCGTGCGCTTCGTGCTCTCCATCGCCCCGGGCGTCGGCCACCTGTATATGGGACTCTTCAACCGGGGGATGCAGTTCTTCATGGGCACGCTCATCGGCGGCATGGTCCTCGGTATGGTCTTCCCCAGCCTGCTGGGCCTCTACATCCCCGCGGCCATCTTCTTCAGCGTTTTCGATGCCCGCGAGATCCACCTGCGCCTCAGCCAGGGGCTCGAGGTGGAGGACCGCGGCTTTGTGGATATCAGGGCCGTGCCGATACAGTGGAGCCAGCGCCAGTTGGGCATCGCCCTGATCGTCCTCGGTGCGCTGGCCCTGTGGCGGGTGCTGACCATCGACCTCCTGCAGATGCTGGGGCTCTACCACGTGCACCGGTTCATCAACGGTCTCACGCTGGGCGCCCTGGCCCTGGGCTCAGGCGTCTGGCTGCTGCTCAGGCAGCCCGGGAACCGCCGCTGAACCCGCCGCTTCCAGGGAGCTCGCTCCGTCCTGCTAACGTTGAACTCATATATTCGTATTAGGAGGCGTAGAAACGGTGGCGGAACATGGGATTGCGCTCGGCATCGACCTGGGCGGCACGTCGGTCAAGGTCGGCGTGGTCAACCGGGCCGGCGAGATCCTGAGCAGGGGCGTCCGGCCCACCGAGGTGGAGAAGGGCCCGTCCGGCGTTGCCGAAAACATCGCCCTGGCCGTGGAGGACGCCCTGCAAGCCGCGGGGATGCAGCTGAGCGGACTTGACGGCGTCGGCGTGGGCACGCCGGGGATCTGCGACGCGGCCCGGGGCGTGGTGGTCAGCTCCGGGAACCTGAACTGGAAGAACGTGCCGCTGGCGGACCTGCTGCAGCGGCGCCTCGGCGTGCCCGTGCGTCTGGAAAACGACGCCAACTGCGCCGGCCTCGGCGAGCAGTGGTGCGGCGCCGCGCGCGGCCACGACCACGTGATCCTCTACACCCTCGGCACCGGCGTGGGCGGCGCGCTGATCCTCGGCGGGCGCATCTACGGCGGCGCCACCGGCTGGGCCGGCGAACTGGGCCACATCCGCGTGGCTCCCGGCGGCCCCGCCTGCACCTGCGGCCTGCAGGGTTGCCTCGAGGCCGTGTCCTCCGCAACCGCCATGGCGCGGGAGGGCCGGGAGGCCGTGGCGGCCGGGCGTTCGCCCGCCATGGCCCGGCTGGCCGCCGAGCAGGGGGGAAGGCTGGACGCCCGGGTGGTGATCACGGCCGCGCGGGAGGGCGATCCGGCGGCGCAGCAGATCCTCCGGCAGGCAGGCGAGTACCTCGGCATCGTCTCGGCGATGTTGGTGAGCGCGCTCAACCCCGAGCTGATCGTGGTGGGCGGCGGCGCCTCCCACGCCGGCGACTTCCTGCTGGAGCCGATGCGCAGGGTGATCGCCGAACAGGCCATGCCCGGGCCGGCCAGCATCGTCCGCGTGGTGCAGGCCTCGTTGGGCAACGACGCAGGGCTGATCGGCGCGGCGACGCTGATCTGGCGCTGGGCGGTACAGAATCGGGGCAGGTCGTGAGGCCTGCCCCTTTCTGTTTGCGGTTATCCGGCCTTTCCGCGGGCGCTACGCTTCGCCGGACGGCGTACCGGGCGCTGCGCCCGGGGCGATCCAGCGCCCGCAGAACGGGCAGCGCACGCGGGCGGCGCGCGGGTAGCTCCCGAGCCCCTTGCCGCAGCAGGAGACGGCGTGGAGGGGGAGAGACTCCAGCGGCGGGAGGGACGCCTCGGCCTGCCGGCGCTGCCGCTCGCGGCGCCGTTCGTCGAGCGTCCTGATGTCCGCCTCGACCAGGTCCAGGAACTCCCGGAGGCTGAGCGCACGGAGTTCGTGCTCGGACAGGTGATGCGTCGGATGGTCGCCCACGGCCGGGTCACCTCCCGCGTGGAGCACCTCGGAAAACGCCCTCCCATTCCGAAGGTTTGGCCACCGATTGCCCGATTCCTGCCGGGAATACTAAGGTCTGTAGGAGGGAGGCCATGAGGATCATCGCAGACCTGTGCACCTTCGTGCAGCCCCGGAAGGGGGCGGATGGGGTGGCGGCGCTCGCCGCCGCGGCCATGGTGCGCAGCCTCGAGGCCGTGGCCGTGGTTGCGCGGGCGCCGGCCCGCCCCGCTTTCACGGCGGCGGTCCGGGACGTCGACCGGCGGGCGCCGGCGATTCGCGTGCTGGCCGGGGTCTCCTGCCACGTCATCACGTCCGCCGGCGACCTGAACGTCCCCAGGGAGGCCTATGCCGGCTTCGACCTCGTGGTGGCCGGGGCGCGCCCGGCCGCCCGCTTCGGTCTCCTGGCCGGCTTCCGGCGGGGCATGCCCGCAGCGGACGCGATCGTCTCGGCCGTGTACCGGCACGAGATCGACATCCTGACCGACGTGCATGCGGACCTGGACCCGGCCGAGCTGGCGCGGGCCTGCCGCGAGCGCGGGGTCGCGCTGGAACTCAGGGCCCGCGGCCCCCTGCCGCCGGCGGACTTCGTGCGGCGGGCCGCCAGCCTCGGGGCCCGGTTCGTCATCACCTCCGGCGCCCGGGTTCCGGCCGAGATGGGCGACTGTACGGCCGCTGTCCGCCTCGCCCGGGAGGCTGGCGTCGCGCCGGAGCAGGTGGTGAACGCAGAGCAGGGGGGGCTGTGGGACTGGCTGGAGGCGCAGCGGCGCCGCCGCAGGCTGGTGGCGGCCGGCGGGTGGGCCGGCTGGGCCCGGCAGGGCGGCGCCGGCGCGGTTCAGCGCCGGCGGGTGGAGGAGCGGCAGCCCAGCGACTGGGCCGACTGGTCGGAGCAGGGGGGCGAGGTGCACTGAACGCGCCCGCATGACAGGAGATGGGCCCCGCGGAGGCGAAATGCTGGGTCGGTGATAGCCCAGGGGGTGACGGGATGGATCAGCCCATTCGCCTGGTGATCGTGACCGGAATGTCCGGCGCGGGCAAGACCCAGGCCCTGAAGTTCCTCGAGGATCTGGGCTTCTTCTGCGTCGACAACCTGCCCCCGTCGCTTCTGCCCAAACTGGTGGAGCTGTTCGGCCACTCCGACGGCAAGGTGAACCGGCTCGCCCTGGGGCTCGACATACGCGGGGGCCGGTTCTTCAGCGAGATCGTGGACGCTCTGCGAGAGACCGCGCGCATCGGCGTGGCCTACCAGATCCTGTTCATGGACGCCTCCGACGAGGTCCTGGTGCGGCGTTACAAGGAGAGCCGCCGCCGCCATCCGCTCGCGCAGCAGGGCAGGCTGCTGGAGGCCATCCGCAAGGAGCGGAAGGTCCTCCAGGAGCTGCGCGGCCTGGCGAGCCGCATCATCGACACCACCAGCCTGAAGCCCTCCGACTTGCGCCGGGAGCTGCAGGAGGCGTTCGGCCAGGAGGGGGAGGCTCCAGCGTTCCACGTGAACGTGGTCTCTTTCGGGTTCAAGCACGGGGCGGTGCTGGATGCCGACCTGCTCTTCGACGTGCGCTTTCTGCCGAACCCGCACTACGTGGCCGATCTGAGGCCGCTCACCGGCGAGGACGAGGCGGTTCAGGAGTACGTGATGAAGTGGGCCCCCACGCAGGAGTTTTTCCAGCGGCTGACCGACCTGATCGGTTTCCTTCTCCCGCAGTATGTGGCGGAGGGCAAGAGCCAGCTGACGATCGCCATCGGCTGTACGGGCGGCCAGCACCGCTCGGTCTGCCTCGCCCGCAAGCTGGCGGACTGGATCCGCGACAGGGGCTACTCGGTCTCGGTGGAGCACCGCGACGTGGTGCACGGCGGTGAAGCGCGGGACAGCGGGGAGGCGCGGGACGCCGGCGACGGCGCGCAGGACGGTGAACAGCCATGATGCGCGTCCTCCGCTGGTTCGCGCCGGGGCTCAACATCAAGCGGTGGCTCCTGGTTGCCGTCATCGGCGTGGCACTGGTGGTCGTGGGCCTGTCGCTGGCGCTCCGGATCAACCTCTACGCGCTCGTGGGTCGGTGGCTGGTGGAGAACATTGCGGTCAGCGCGGCCGTGTTTAGGAAGGGGCCGGCTGTCGTCGGGGCCGTGGTCGGCGTGCTGGGGTTGGTCCTCACCTGGGTCGGCGTCAGCAGGCTGGTGCACTCCGTGCTCTCCACGCTGACGGCCCGGGAGGAGGGCGTGGCGGACGCGTTCTTCGAGCGAAGGCTGCTGCTGCGCGGCCCGCGGCTGGTCGCCGTCGGCGGCGGGACGGGCATCCCCACCCTCCTGCGGGGCATGAAGGAGTACACGGCCAACATCTCCGCCGTGGTGACGGTGGCGGACGACGGCGGATCGTCCGGCCGTCTGCGCACGGAGTTCGGCATCCTGCCGCCGGGCGACATCCGCAACTGCCTGGTGGCCCTGGCAGACACCGAGCCGCTGATGGAGCGGCTTTTCCAGTACCGGTTCACGGGCGGCGAGGGGCTCACCGGCCACCCGTTCGGCAACCTCTTCATCCTGGCGATGAGCCAGACCACCGGCGACTTCTACCACGCGGTGCGGGCCTCCAGCCAGGTGCTGGCCGTGCGCGGCCGGGTGCTGCCCTCCACGCTGGACCACGTCGTCCTGCGGGCCGAGCTGGCCGACGGCCGCATGGTCTCCGGCGAGTCGGCCATCGGCAAGGCCGGAAGCCCCATCCGGCGGGTTTTCCTGGACCCGGTGGAGGCGGGCGGGTCCGTCACCGCCCTGGGCGACGTCATCACGGCCATCGAGGAGGCCGAGGTCATCGTGCTCGGCCCCGGCAGCCTGTACACCTCCATCATCCCCAACCTGCTGGTCCCGGGCGTGGCCGACGCGATCCGCCGTTCGCGGGCCCTGAAGATCTACGTGTGCAACATCATGACCGAGCCGGGCGAGACTGACGGCTACGCCGTGTCGCATCACCTCCGGGCGCTGATCGACCACGGCGGCTATGGCATCGTCGATGTCTGCCTCGCCAACAACCGGACGGTGCCGCCCCAGGTGCGCGCCCGCTACCAGGAGCAGGGGGCCGCGGCGGTCGCCATCGACCCGGCGGCGTATAAGCTTGGCGTCCAGGTGGTGGCGCGCGACCTCCTCCGGGTGGAGGGCGACTACGTCCGCCATCATCCGGAGAAGCTGGCGCAGGCGATCGGGCAGCTCTTCCTGACCCGCCGGCCGCACCAGGAGCGCACCCCCTGGGAGTTCTTCCTGTTTCGACAGCGGCTGCGGGAGCGGTCGATTGAGGAGGGGAGAAGGTAGATGGCGGTTTATCAAGCTCCGGGGTGCTGGCCGGGCGAGGCCGAGGGGCGCATCCTGTGGGTCGGGTCACAGGAGAAGCCGGAGCGGAGAAGCAGCGCGGACCGGCCGGCCGAGATCGCCAGGCTGCGGGATGCCCTGCGCCGCGGGCTCGCCGACATCGAGGCGTGGATCGAGCGGCAGCCCACCCTGGGCGGGCGCGTGCTGCTGCAGTCCTGCCGCGACGCGCTGCAGGACCCCGCCTTCACGCAGCGGGTCACCATGCTGATCGACCAGCACGGCCTTTCTGCGCCCGCCGCACTGGACGAGGCGGCGGGGCTCGTCGCCGGGATCATGGCCCGCAGCGAGGAGCTGGCCGAACGGGCCCGGCTCCTGCCGATGGCGGCCCGCTGGCTGGCGCGCCGCCTGTCGGGCGCGGCGTATCCCCCGGGCGTGATCCTGGCGGCGCAGGAGTTCTCACCCCTGGAGCTGCTGGACCGCACGTGTCCCGCCGTGATGGCGGCCGGCGAGCCGGCGGTGGTGGGCGACGCCCCGCTGCTCTGGGGCGTTGCGGCGGCCTCCCCCGATTGGGACGGGCGCCGCGCCCGGATCAGCGGGACCCGGCTGATCATCGGAGAGGAGGCGGAGGCGGCCATGCGCTACGAGGCGGAGCGCCGGGCGGTGGTTGAGGTGGCCCGCCGCATGAAGGCGGACGGGCTGGTGCGGCTGACCGCCGGCAACGTCTCGTGCCGCATCGCGGGCGCCGGGCTCTTCGCCATCACGCCCAGCGGCATGGACTACGACCGGCTCGAGCCGGCAGACATCTGCATCCTGGACCTGGACGGCAACGTCGTCGAGGGCCACCGCCGCCCCTCCACGGAGGCGCCGCTGCACCGGATGACCTACCGGATGCGCCCCGATGTCGGCGGCATCGTGCACACGCACTCGATCTACGCCTCCGCCTTCGCCTGCACCGGCCAGGAGCTGCCCGTGATCTCCACCGAGCTGGCTGCCCTGGTGGGCGGCACGGTCCGCTGCGCGCCGTACGCCGAGAGCGGCACCGAGGCCTTCGCGGACGTCGCCGTGGCCACGCTGGGCGAGGAGGACGTCGCGGTGCTCTTCCAGAACCACGGCGTCATGGCGGTGGGGCCCACGCTGGAGCGGGCGTACGCGGTGGCCGTCGGGGTCGAGGAGGCGGCGCAGATCCTCCACATCGCCCGCCAGCTGGGCGAGCCCATCATCCTGCCCGAGGAGGAGCGACGCCGGCTGTTCCGCGCGCGGCGGACCCGCTACGGGCAGTCCGGGGAGGCCTGAGCGGTGGCAGACGAGCAGTCCTTCTCCGCGGCCGTCAAGGCGGAGCTCTCCCCTCCGGTCCCCGACCAGCCCTGCTGCCGGCGGATGGAGCTGGGCGGGCTGGTGCGGGCTATCGGGCGGGTGGAGCTGCACGGCGGCGGCAGGGTGGCACTCAGCCTCTCCACCGACTCGGCGCCCGTCTCGCGCAAGGTCATCCGGCTGCTGCGCGCCGTCTCACACGTCGAGTACAAGGTCATGGTGATGCGCCGCCGGAAGCTGCGCAAGAACCTGGTCTACCGCATCTACATCCCGCCGCAGCCCGGTGTCGGGGAGCTCCTGCAGATCGCGGGCTTCATCGACGAGCGGGGCAACCTGACGGAGTGGGCCGAGCCGCTCGAGTTGGCCAACGACCACTGCCGCAGGGCCTACCTGCGGGGCACGTTCCTGGGCAGCGGCTGGATTGCTTCGCCGGAGAAGCAGCACCACCTGGAGCTCAGCACGACGGCGACGGAAGCTGCCGACGCCCTGGGGCAGATGCTGTTCAGCTACGGCATCGCGGCGCGCCTGGCGGCCCGCCGGGATGCGCTCATCCTGTATGTGAAAGAGGCCGACCAGATCATCCGCTTCCTCGGGGTGATCGGCGCGCACCAGGCCCTCCTGCGCTACGAGGAGGTCCGGGTGCTGAAGGAGATGAAGAACCGGGTCAACCGGCAGGTGAACGCCGAAATGGCCAACGTCGCGAAGCAGGCCGACGCGGCGGCCAGGCAGGTCGAGGCCATCGAGCGGCTGCGTGCGGCGGGCGCCCTGTCCAGCCTGCCCGCGCCCCTGCGGGAGCTGGCAGCCTTGCGGCTCGCCTATCCCGACGCGAGCCTGAAGGAGCTGGGCGAACTCTGCCGGCCGCCGGTCAGCAAGTCGGGCGCAGCCCACCGGATGCGCCAGCTCATGGCGCTTTCTGACTCTCTGATGTAAACCGCAATACGTAGTCTATCCTTCTTGCGAACGACCCTCGTCATGGTACAATAGGAATGATTCACAAGCTCGATTTTGCGGCGAGTCGCCTCCATGTGACCAGCCAGCCCTATCCCCGGAAAAGCAGGTGATCAGGTGAGTTCGCAACCGCTCGCCGAAAATCTCAAGCCGCTGGACGTCTTCTCAGCCATCGCCGACGATCTGCGCCAGGTGGAGTCCGCCATCGAAGCGGCTCTGTCGACGCGCGAGACGATGCTCGCCGATGTGTCGACCCACCTCCTCAGGGCAGGGGGCAAGCGCATCCGGCCGGCGCTGGTGATCCTGGCCAGCCGGTTCCCCGGCGTCGAACTAAGCCGGGTCATCGACGTGGCGGTTGCGGTGGAGCTCATCCACATGGCCACGCTGGTGCACGACGACGTGGTGGACAACGCCACCCTGCGCCGGGGACGGCCGACGGTGAACGCCGTCTGGAACAACCAGGTGTCTGTGCTGACCGGCGACTACCTCTTTGCCAAGTCGTTCACGCTGCTGGCCGACACGGGCAACAACCGGGTCGTCCGCCTCATGTCCGAAGTGGTGCGCGAGATGAGCCAGGGCGAACTGGCGCAGATCGCGTCGTACTTCGATGTGAACCAGACCGAGGAGGATTACTTCAAGCGCATCGCCCAGAAGACGGGCTACCTGATCGCCGAGGCCTGCCGCCTGGGTGCCATCATGGCCGGCGCCAGCGAGGAGCAGGTGCGCTCGGTCTACGAATACGGCATGGGCGTTGGGCTGAGCTTCCAGATCGCCGACGACCTCCTGGACTACTTCGGCGACGAGGGCACGGTGGGCAAGCCGGTCTGCGGTGACCTGAAGATCGGCATCCTGACGCTGCCGGTGATCCACGCCCTGCGCCACTCGCCCGAACGGGACAAGCTGCGGGAGATCATCGCCACGCGGGCGATCGGGGATGCGGAGGTCGAGCGGGTGAAGCAGATCCTGGAGGCCGCGGGCTCCTTCGAGTATGCCCGCCGGAAGGCGCGGGAGCACATCGAAGCGGCCGTGCGCGCTCTGGACGGGGTGCCCACCCTCACCACCCGGCCCGCGCTCAAGACCCTCGCCGACTTCGTCGTCAACCGGAAGTTCTGAGTTCCGGTTGCCATCCTGATGGTCAGGAGGCTGTGGAATGCGACGGACCAACATTCCCGATGCTGCGATCAGGCGCCTTCCGGTCTACCTCCGGGTTGTCAGCGAGCTCGCCGAGGCGGACGTCCCCATCATCTCGTCGGCCGAGATGGCCGAACGGACGGGGCTCTCGCCGGAGCAGATCCGCAAGGACCTCGCCTACTTCGGAGCCTTCGGCACCCGTGGGGTCGGCTACGACACCGCCCTGCTCGCCCGCCGCATCGCCCGTATCCTGGGCCTGCACCGCGGGGTGAAGGCGGCGCTGGTCGGTGCGGGCCACCTGGGCCACGCGCTGGCCCGGTACTCCATCTCCCAGCACAAGGACATCCAGATCACAGCGATCTTCGACACCGACCCGGAGAAGATCGGCACCGACGTGATGGGCGTGCCGATCCAGCCCGTGTCGGAACTTGTGGAGACCTGTCGCGCGAAGGGCGTGAAGATCGGCATCGTCGCCGTCCCGGCCTCGGCCGCCCAGACGACGGCCGAGCTGCTGAAGGAGGGCGGCGTCGAGGCCATCCTGAACTTCGCCCCGGCCAAGCTGAAAGTGGAGGACGTGTTCGTCCAGAACATCGATCTGACCATCGAACTGCAGAGCCTCGCCTACTACACCTCGGCCAGCGAGGGTGACCCGGGCGACGGACAGTAGGCATGGAAGTGCGGCGTTCCCCCCGGGGGACGCCGCTGAACTTTTCCGGGGGCCTGTTCGTCCAATAGTGGGATCGACCGCCGCATGTTATCATAGAGCAAGAAGCAGGGTTCCTGCCGCGAGGGGGTGGCCGCTGTAGACTTCAACCAATTCGCCAACTACCTGGCAAGCCTCGGACTGCGCTCCCCCTGGGATTTCCTCCGTACCATCCTCGACATCTCCCTGGTCGCGTACATCTTTTACAAACTCTTCTCCCTGATCCGCGGCACCAGGGCAGTCCCGCTCATCAACGGCGTGATCACGCTGGTGGTCGCGCTCCAGGTTGCCGAGGCCCTTCGGCTTTATACCATTCAATTTATACTTGAAAACGTCTTCATCGCCGCATCCGTGGCGCTGCCGATCATCTTCCAGCCCGAACTGCGGCGCGCCCTTGAGCATCTCGGCCGGGGCCGGTTGCTCAAGGCCAGCCTGCGGTCGGACGAGGAGCAGGAGGAGGAGCTGCAGCGCACCATCGACCAGGTCGTCCGTGCGGCGGAGATCCTCGGGCGCACCAAGACAGGCGCCCTGATCGTCATTGCGCGGGGGACAGGCCTCAACGAGTACATCGATTCGGGCATCAAGCTGGACGCCGTCGTCTCCGCCGAACTGCTGGTCAACATCTTCGTCCAGAAAACCCCCCTGCACGACGGTGCGGCCATCATCCAGAACAACCGGGTGGCGGCCGCGGCGTGCTGGCTTCCCCTCGCGGAATCCACCGTGCTCTCCCACGACCTGGGCACGCGACACCGCTCCGGCGTCGGCATCACCGAGCAGACCGACTGCGTGGTGGTGATCGTCTCCGAGGAGACCGGGATCATCTCGCTGGCCGTCCAGGGCGGGCTCACCCGGAACCTCGACGCCAAGGCCCTGCGGGAGATGCTGGTCAAGCTGATGGACCGCGGCAAGAGGCCGGCCGGCGTGCGGCGGCTCTTTGACTGGGGGTCCTCATCATGATCAACCGGCTGCTCTCCCTCCTGAAGCAGGACTTCTGGTGGAAGGCCCTGGCGGTTGTGCTCGCGCTGCTGCTCTGGGTCATGGTGGTGCAGGACTACAACAAGGTGACCTCGGTGACGTTCGACGTGCCGCTCGAGGTGATCTCTCACCCCGAGTACGAGCTGTACGAGGGCCGGGAGGATCTGGAGACCCAGGTGGAGGTCCGGGTGACCGGGCCGAACCTCCTCGTGTCGTCGCTGAAGGCCACCGACCTGCACGCCTGGGTGGACTACCGCACCGTGCAGCAGCCCGGGCGGACGCAGGAGGTACGGGTGCAGGTCTCGGGGCCCGAGCGGTTCCGGGGGCAGGTCGAGTACCGGCCCAGCCCCTCCACGGTGAGCGTCACCCTGGTGGAGAACCGGACCCTCACGATACCGGTGGTGGTCACCCCCGACAGCGGGATCGTCACGGTCGGGCAGCGGGAGTTCCGCTACACCGCCGCGCCGGTGACTGAGCGGATTCCCGTGTCGGGCCGCGCCGATTACCTGGGCCTGGTGCGCACGGCCGTCGTGGCGCTGCAGGGGGCTGACCTGGAGCCGCCGCTGGAGGACGGCCGGCTCGCGCAGGCGGCCGCGCGGCTGCAGAAGCCGGTGCGCCTGGTGGATGCCGTGATGCAGCCGGTCGAGAAGATCCCGGAGCACTTCGCCGAGGTTGAGATCACCTGGGAAGAGCTGCCGCCGGGCAAGCGCGTGGCCGTGCAGCCGCAGACGACGGGCTCCGTGCCCGCCGGGTTTGAGCTGGTCGGCGTGAGCGCGGCGCCAGAGTCGGTCACGATCCGGTCGGCGAACCTGGACGGCAGCCTGCCATCGGTCTCCGTCGTGTATACCGAGCCGGTCGACTTGACCGGGCAGACGCAGAACTTCACCACGGTGGCCCGCCTGGTGGCCCCTGCAGGGACGAGCCTGGCGCAGACCTCGGTCGAGGTGACCGTCCTCATCCGGGAGGTCAACGCCGAGAAGGTCTTCGGCGCCGTTCCCATCGTGGTGCAGAACGCGCCTGAGGGGGCCGGGGTCACCCTCAGCGATCCCACCGTGGAGGTGCGGCTGACGGGGCGGTACAGCCTGGTCCACCCGCTGGACGCGAGCGCCGTGGCCGCCTACGTGGACGCGGGCGGGCTCGGGCCCGGCACGCACCGGGTGCCGGTGAAGGTGCTCTATCCGCCCGAGATCGTCGAGTCGGCCATCGACCCGGCGGTCGTCGAGGTCACCATATCGTTCGAAACCGAGTAGAAAGGGGCGGGCTGCATGCCCAGGATGTTCGGAACCGATGGTGTGCGCGGTGTGGCCAACACGCCGGACCTCTCGCCTGAGCTTGCCTTTGCCCTCGGCCGGGCCGCTGCGGCGGTGGCCAGGGAGCGGACGGGCCGCCGGCCCGTCGCGGTGGTCGGCCGCGACACCCGGCGATCCGGCCCGATGCTGGCCGCAGCGATCTCCGCCGGGGTGTGCTCGGCGGGCGGCGACGTCGTGGACCTGGGCGTGGTGACGACGCCCGGCGTCGCCTTCGTCACGACCCACCTCGGCGCAGACTTCGGCGTGATGATCTCCGCCTCGCACAATCCGGCCCCCGACAACGGCATCAAGTTCTTCTCGGCCGACGGGTTCAAGCTGCCCGACGCCGCCGAGGACGAGCTCGAGGCGCTGGTGCGGGCCTCGACCGACGCCCTGCCGCGCCCCACAGGCGCCGAGCTGGGCACCATCCGCACCAGCGAGGCTGCGGTCGAGGCCTACGTGCAGCACCTGGTCTCCACGGGCAGCCCGTTGAGCGGCATGCGGGTGGTGGTGGACTGCGGCCACGGCGCCGCCTACCGCCTGGCTCCCGAGGTGCTGCGCCGGCTCGGGGCGGAGGTGATCGCCCTCAACACCGCGCCGGACGGCATGAACATCAATGACGGCTGCGGCTCCACCCACCCCGAGGCCCTGCAGCAGGCCGTGCTGGCGCACGGGGCGCAGGCCGGCATCGCTCACGACGGCGACGCGGACCGCTGCATCGCGGTGGACGAGCGGGGCGAGCTGGTGGACGGCGACCAGATCATGGCCGTCTGCGCCCTGGACCTGAAGGCGCGCGGGCAGCTTCCCGCAGACACGCTGGTGGCCACGGTGATGTCCAACATGGGCCTCGAGCTGCTCCTCCGGGAGCACGGCGTGCGCCTGCTGCGGACGAAGGTGGGCGACAGGTACGTGTTGGAGGAGATGCAAAAGGGCGGCTACGCGCTGGGCGGCGAGCAGTCCGGCCATGTGATCTTCCGGGAGCTCTCCACCACCGGCGACGGCATCCTGACCGCCGTGCAGCTGCTCTCGGTGTGCGTGCGCGCCCGGCAGCCCCTCTCGGCGCTGGCCGGCCGGATGCAGCGCCTGCCCCAGTGGCTGGAGAACGTGCGCGTGGGCCGCAAGGAGGGCTGGGAGTCGAACCCCGCCATCCGGGCCGCCATCGCACAGGCCGAGGCCGCCCTGGAGGGCCAGGGGCGCGTGCTGGTGCGCGCCTCGGGCACCGAGCCGCTGATCCGGGTGATGCTGGAGGGCGCCGACATGGCGCAGCTGCGCAGCCTCGCCGCGGCGATCGGGGAGGTGATCCGCGCTGAGCTCCAGTAAGGGCAAACGGACGCGCAAGCTCCCGGCGGGCGCCCGCACGCAGCGGGGCGCCCGCGGCCGCGCGCGCCGCCGCGGCAACGCGGGGCGCAGCATCCTGACGAGCCCGCTCACGCCGGTTCTACTGGGGGTCGTCCTCATCCTGGCGGTCGGCTACTGGGCGAAGCAGAAGGGCGACGAGCCGGCGATGGCGCCCGGTGACACGACTGCGGGCCAGTCGGCCGGGGCCCCGGCCGGCGGCGCCGGCGAATCCGGTTCGGGCGAGGCGGGCGGTCAGCCGCTGTACGCGTCCGGCGAGACCGTCGGTGAGGAGCCCTCCGGCGAGGGCGGTCCCGGCGACGGCGGCGAGCAGGCGGACGGTGAGCCACCGGACGGCGAGGTGGTCGACGGTGAGCAGGTCGACGGTGAAGTGGTCGACGGTGAAGTGGTCGACGGTGAGCAGGTTAACGGTGAGCAGGCCCAGCAATGGGAGACCGCGGCCAGCCGGTCGGCGATCGACCGCTCCGGCGGCGCCGCCGATACGATGCTGATGACCATCTACTACCTGGATGACCAGACGGGCGGCGAGACCCTGCAGCCCGTCGAGATCAAGGTCCCGGCCACGATCACCCCGGTGGCCGAGGCGCTGCGGCACCTCCTGCACCCGCCCGTGGAGCTCGGGCTCTACGGCGAGTTCCCGCCCGGCACCACCGCCGCTCTGCCCAACCTGGCGGACGGCGTCGTCACGGTGGAGCTCTCCCCCGAGGTGGAGGCGGTCCGGGGCCAGGCCGCGACCCATGCCGTGATCGCCAGCTTGGTCTACACCCTCACCGAGATTCCCGGGGTCGACGCCGTGCAGCTGTGGGTGAACGGGCGGCCCGCCGAGCTGGACGGGTTCGTCTGGTCAGTGCCGCTCAGCCGGGCCGACTTGGAGAACTGGAACCTTTTCCGGGTCGAGCCGGTCATATCCTATAGCGGAGCGTAGGTTGAGGTCAGGGCCGGGCCTTCCAGGGGCTCGACCTTGACGGTTTTCCTACGTCATCCGTATATTGGAGGAGGACAGAAAGGGGGGAAATCGGGTCTTCTGTTGCCCCGGATCGACAACTGCATAGCGACACGGTGTACCAACAGAGCGCCAGGACTTGCGGCCTGCGGGGCCGCAAGTTGACGAGGTGGGGGATCTCGGAGTATTCGGCGGGTGACCCCCGGTTGCTCACGACCGACAACGGCTCTACAAAGGCTGGAAGCGATTCCAGAGACAAAGGGGCCAGGTGAGGCTGAGGACGGGCAGTGGCCGTCCCGAGCATCCTATTGACTTTTCGCCGTGTCAACTTGACAGCCTGCGGTCGTCCCGACCGAGCGGGCTGGGTGGACACGGCCCTTTTGTTTGCAACAGAGGAGGCAAAACACCATGTGCGGCATCGTAGGCTACATCGGAGAGCAGAACGCCCTGCCCATACTGATCGACGGACTGAAGCGGCTGGAGTACCGCGGTTATGACTCTGCCGGAGTGGCTGTAATCGCAGAGGGCGAGACCTGGGTGGAGAAGAGCGCCGGCCGGCTGAGCGAGCTGGAGGCCCGCATCGCAGGCCACCCGGCCGCGGGCCGGGTCGGCATTGGCCACACCCGCTGGGCGACCCACGGCCGTCCCTCTGACATGAACGCCCATCCGCACACCGACGCGTCGGGCCGGTTCGCCGTGGTGCACAACGGCATCATCGAGAACTACGCCCAGCTGCGGGAGGAGCTGCAGCGGCAGGGACACGTCTTCCGCTCCGAGACCGATACCGAGGTGATCCCGCACCTGATCGCCGCCCACTACGCGGGCGACATCGTCGAGGCGGTGCGGCGCGTGGTCCCGCTCCTGCGGGGGGCGTTCGCCCTGGCGGTGGTCTGCCAGCAGGAGCCCGAGAAGATCGTGGCCGTCAAGGCGGCCTCGCCGCTGGTGATCGGGCTGGGCGAGGGCGAGACCCTGCTGGCGTCGGACATCCCGGCCCTGCTGCCGTACACCCGGCAGGTGATCGTGATGGAGGAGGGCTGGCTCGCCGTGCTCACCCGGGAGGGCGTCAGCATCTCCACAGTGGAAGGGAAGCCCGTGCTGCCCCGGATCACGCACGTGGACTGGGACCCCGGCCAGGCGGAACGGGGCGGGTACGCCCACTTCATGCTGAAGGAGATCCACGAGCAGCCCCGGGCGATGCGCGACACGCTCTCCGGCCGGCTGGATCCGGCAGGGGGCCGGGTGCTGCTGCACGAGGTCGGGCTGACGCCCGACGAGGTCAAGGCCCTCAGCAAGGTGGCCATCGTGGCCTGCGGCACGGCTGCGAACGCCGGCCTGGTGGGCAAGTACCTGATTGAGCGGCTGGCGCAGATCCCCGTTGAGTGGGACCTGGCGTCGGAATACCGCTACCGGGAGCCGATGATCGACGAGCGCACGCTCTTCGTGGCGGTCTCGCAGTCCGGCGAAACCGCCGACACGCTTGCAGCGATGCGCGAAGCCCGGAGCCGCGGTGCGCGGATCTTGGCGGTGACCAACGTGGTGGGCTCCACGGTGGCCCGCGAGGCGGACTGGGTGCTCTACACCTGGGCGGGGCCCGAGATCGCCGTCGCTTCCACCAAGGCCTACACCACGCAGTTGGTGGCCCTCACCCTGCTGGCCATCTGGCTTGGGCAGCATAACGGCCGCATCGACCCGGCGGAGGCCAGGGCGCTGGTTGACGCCCTGCGCCGCCTGCCCGATCAGGCGGACCGGGTCCTGGCGCTGGAGGAGGCGGTGAAGGCGGCCGGCGAGGAGCTGGCCAGGCACAACGACGCCTTCTTCATCGGCCGGAACCTGGACTACGCCGTGGCGATGGAGGGGCAGTTGAAGCTGAAGGAGATCAGCTATATCCACGCCGAGGCGTACGCTGCGGGCGAGCTGAAACACGGCACGCTGGCGCTGATCACCGACGGAGTGCCGGTGGTGGCGCTGAACACGCAGCCGGATCTGGTGGAGAAGACGATTTCCAACATCCAGGAGACCCGGGCGCGCGGGGCCTTCGTGCTGGGCCTGGCACAGGAGGGGGACGAGGAGACGCCGCGCTACTGCGACCGGATCTTCTACCTGCCCCGCACGCACCGCTATCTGATGCCCGCACTGGCCGTGCTGCCGCTGCAGCTGCTGGCGTATTACGCGGCCACGGCCCGGGGAACCGACGTCGACAAGCCCCGGAACCTGGCCAAGTCCGTGACGGTGGAGTAGGTGCCCCTGGCAGGGGGTGTGTATCCGAGAAAAAGGCGGTGGCCCGCATCGCGGCCACCGCCTTTTTCTATCGTGCGCTGTTTCTGAGCCCCACCTATGATCAGAATAGGCGGAACATTCGGTAACGCGTGTGTAACGGCTGATTGCTAATTCTGATAAACACCCGGTTAAATTCCGACAGAACCCAGGGTGAATTCCGGTCGGCAAGTGGACAAGCGGCGTATGTGGTGTGAACACACCTTGACCTGATTGCTCGCGGTCTCCGACTTGTCCTCTGAGGAGGTGATCGGGGTGAAGAAGTGGCAGACGCCGATTCTGGTCGACTTGGAGGACGTGGCCGCTGACTGCGGCATCTGCGCCACCAGCGGAACCACCAATAACAACAATAAGATTCAGTAGATCTTCCTACCTCATATTACACGTAGCGGGAGATCTGACCTCAGCCGGGTATGCCGATTGGTCGCCTGACCTGTACTGCGACAGGCGGGTGACCGGGGGCCAGCGATGGCCCGTCTGACCGCTGGGCAATCAGGTCAAGTTTTTGCTTGTGTTATCGACCAAGATCCGAAAGGAGCGAGTCGCGATGGCAACCCCGTTCCGGCCCTCGTGGATTACGGTTCTCCAGGAGGAAGACGACGTCGTTACGGTGCTGAACGCGCAGACCGGGCACGTGATGATCACCAATCCGGTGGGGGGGCGGATCCTGGAGCTCTGCGACGGCCAGAAAGCGGTGCCCGACCTGATCCAGGAGCTGGCAGCGGAGTACCCGGATGCTCCCGCCGAAGTGGTCGACCGGGAGGTCAGGGCGTTCCTCGCGCAGGCAGCGGAGAAGGGAGTCATCGACTATGCTTGAGATGGAGTTGCCTGTGCTCCAGCCGGATCACCACAGACCCACCGTCTACTGGTACACCACCTATCGCTGCAACCTGGCGTGCAAGCACTGCAGCGTGCATTCTTCGCCCTACGTGGACACCGCCGGCGACCTCTCCCCTGAAGAGGCGCTCCGGGCGATCGACAATATCGCCCAGCTGCGTCCCGGTACGGTGATCCTCACTGGGGGTGACCCGTTCACCCGCCCCGATGCTCTGGCCATCCAGCAGAAACTCTTCGACCTGCGAATTCGCACGGGAATTGAAACGAACGCCATCCTCATCGACCGTGAGGTGGCGCGGTTTCTCCGTCGGAACGCGGACGCCGGTGCGCAGATCGCCCTCGGAATAAGTGTCGACGGGGGCAGCGCCGAGACCCACGACTTCCAGCGCGGCCCCGGAGCCTTTGCCGGGATGCTGCGCGGTGTCGAGGCCGTGGTCGCGGAAGGGCTCCCGGTCCAGTTCAGTTCAATCGTAAACCGGGTCAATATCGACACGATTCCGGACCTGTTTGTGCTGGCGCGGCAGTACAAGGCGTGGCTCCTCACCTTCGGCTTCGTCAACCCGATCGGGCGGGCGCTGGAGTACCTCGACGACCTCCAGCTGACGCCCGAACTCCTGGAGCGCGCGCTCGAGACGATCCTGGACAGCATGGACCGGTATCCGGAGGTGTACACCGTCATCAAGATCCCTCCGGCTCTGATTCCGCCCCGGTTCTACCCGCGCGTCAAGCGACACCTGGATCAGGCCTCGGGAGAGAGGTTCGACCTCTCCACCAGCTGCAACTTCCCGCTGTTCGGAATCCTTCCCGACGGATCGATCACCGTCTGCTCGGTCACCCGAACCAAACTCAAGGCGTACTTCGGCAACGTGAAGAGCGACTCGCTCGTCGACGTGTGGCGGCGCCAGCGGTTCGAGGCCATGCGACAGGCGTATCTGGAGGCCGACTGGCTCACTGGAATCTGCGGCGACTGCATCTTCAAGAAGGCCTGCAAGGGCTCGTGCCGAGCCTGGGCCTATGCCGAATACGGGGAGTTCTCAGGTCCCCACCCGCTCTGCAGGGCGCTTGAGGAGAACGGGCTCTTCCCGCAGATCTACCGCCTGTCCTACCGGGACCGCCTGCTCGCGTCCGTCCGGGCGGGAGGAGGTGCGACTTGAGCGTGAGCGCGCTCGAGGTGTACCTCTACGGCCGGGCTTCGCGCGCCGCCGAGGCACTGCAGTCGGAGCTGGTCAGGGTGGCGGCGGAGGGCGTGCACCCCGCGGCCGGGCTCACCCTGGACCCCGAACTCGCCGGGGCGTTGGTGCGGGAGCGCCTCGTTGTGCGCCTGAACGGGCGCCTGGTGCCAGGGCCCGGACTGGTCTGGATCAGCGCCGGGCTGCGGGAGGAGTTGCTGCAGGTCCTGCAGCCCGTTCAGGAGCGCTACCTCAAGATCTTGGAGGCCGGCATCCCCTTGCTGCAGGAGTCCGCTGCCGCGGACGGATCCGGACCGTGGGAGGCCCTGGAACACGTCGTCGTCGCCGGGCTGCTCATCGACATGGGCGTGCGGCGGCACCTGATCGGTCAAGGACTGGTCCGGCAACAGCCGCGCAGCTGCTGGCTGTGGGCCTTTGAGGGGACGACGCTCGGCCGGCACAAGTTCGGGGTTCGCCTCTGGCATGATCGGGAGCTGCCCTTCGGTATCGGGCAGCTGTGGTATGGGTACAGCCGCCCGCACCCGAAGTTCTCGAAGGCAGATCTGTCAGCGCTGGCAGCCGTTCTCGAAACCGGCACTGCCTGTGACGCCGAGGCGAATGTGCTCCGGCTCCGCGCCCGCGGGCTGATCCGGCGGGACGGCGAGACGCACGTCCCGGCGGTTCCGGTTCTGGTCTGCGCGGATGACCGGCGGCTGTGGGGGGAGATCGACCGCCTGGCGGCTGAAGTGGTGCGGGAGGCGATCTCTCCCGCACAGACGGCGCTGGGGGTGCTGGCCAAACACCTGCCCATGGTGCCCCGAGACTCCTTCGTGCAGGCCTCGATGCGGCTGCTCATGGAGCACGTGCTCGATGCCGCGGTCGACGGCGGCCTGCTCCGCCCGCTTCCCGTGGAGGCGCCGCCTCACTACGGGTTCTGGCTGTGGCGGGAGGATGCGTCGAGGCGGTTCACCGAGAGCCTGGGCAACTGGATGGAAGTGGGCTCCGCATGACACAGCCGCAACCGATTGCCGTCATCACCGGCGGGGCAAGCGGCATCGGCCTTGCGTCCGTGCGCCGCCTGAAGGAGGCCGGTTACTTCGCGGTCGTCCTCGACATCCAGCCGCCGCCGCCGGAGTCCGCGGATCTGTTCATCCGCTGTGACGTCGGCGATCAGGTTCAGGTCCGCTCGGCTGCGGAGGCGATCGGTGCGCTCCCGGGCCGCCTCTGCGCCCTGGTCAACTCCGCCGGCATCGGCGAGCCGGGCGGCGGTCTGGAAGAACTGGACCCAGAAGTGCTGTGGCGCGTCATCTGCGTCAATCTTCAGGGGCCTCTGCTCACGATGAAACACCTGGTTCCGCTGATGAAAGCGGGCGGCGGTGGCGCCATCGTCAACGTGAGCTCGATTGCCGGGCTCATGGGCTCGCCCGGCTACCCTGCTTACGCGGCGTCCAAGGGAGGGCTCATCGCGCTGACCATCAGCATGGCGCGGGAGCTTGCCCGGCATCAGATCCGCGTCAACGCAGTCTGCCCGGGCTCCGTTCCGTCGACAGGCTTTGTCCGCCAGCAGCTGGGCCGAGACTTCACGCCGGCGGAGCGTCTGGCGCTCCTGAAGAAGGTGCCGATGGGGCGGAGCCTACGGCCGGAGGAGGTGGCCCGGACGATCGCGTTTCTGTGTTCCAGCGACTCCGTGCCCATCACCGGGGATGTCCTGGTCATCGACGGAGGGGAACGGTTTTCCAGCTGAGGGAAGGCCGGTTGAAAGGGGCGAGAAACAGCAACATGCAGATCTCTGCGGTTGAGGCTGTGGACGTGCGGAAGACGTACGGCCAGACCGAGGCGCTGCGCGGGGTCTCGTTCACCGCCGAGGCCGGAAGGGTCACCGCGATCCTCGGCCCGAACGGCGCAGGCAAAACGACATGCCTGCGGATTCTCTCCACGTCACTGATGCCGACGGCCGGAAGTGCGCGCGTACTGGGCTGCGACCTGATCCGCGAGGTCCGCCAGATCCGTCGCCGGATCGCGGTGGTTCCCCAGGGTGCGTTTCCCGATTCCATGCTGACCGGATGGGAGCTGGTGTACGGCTACCTCGTCGCCCGCGGGATTCCGCGCAAGGTCGCCGCGGAGCGGGCGGAGCGATACCTGAGGCGGCTGGGGCTGTGGGATGTGCGGAAGCGGACGACTGACACCTACTCCGGGGGCATGCGGCGACGGGTGATGATCGGGATGGCCCTGGCGAGTGAAGCTCCGCTGATCTTCCTGGACGAGCCCTCCACGGGGCTGGATCCCGAAGCCAAGCGGGAGGTCTGGGAGCTCCTTCACGAGGTCCGGGGAGGGACCAGCCTGGTGCTCACGACCCACCTGATGGATGAGGTGGAGGCGCTGGCCGACTGGGTCGTCATCCTGTCTCAGGGCGAGATCATCGCCCAGGGCACGGTGGAGGACCTGTGTGCACAGGCACCCGGGCGGGAGAAGCTCCTCTGCCCCCGGGACATCCCGCGGGAGCAGCTGCTTCCCCTCGGGTATGTGCAGGAACAGGGAAACCGGTGGGCGCTGTTCCCGCGCGACACCACCGCGCTGCACCGGGCTGTGGACCTCGTTCGGGGTCAGGGCGCAGAGGTCAGCATCCAGCGGGCTTCGCTGGAAGACGGCTACCTCGCCGTCCTGAACCGCTGTGCGGTCCGGACGGAAGGTGCGGTCCAGGAGGGGATCTAGATGTCTCAGACGCTCGGAATCCTCTACATGCAGACCAGGGTCTCCTTCCGCAACTGGTGGTCCTACGTCGTCGTCAGCCTCATCCCGATCTCGTACTACCTGGTCTTTTCGCTGATCGGCGGCGGCAGCCTGGGGGATCACGTCCTGCTGGGCTACGTGATCTCGCTGACATCGAACATAGGCGTGGTTGCCCTTCCCCAGGCGGTGGTGCTCAACAAGCTGAGCCGGTTTGAGGAGATGATGGTCGCCTCGCCCATCTCCCCGCTGGCGTACATGCTTGGTTTCGCACTGGCGCGGCTGGTGTTCACCCTTCCCGGGATCGGCGTCGTTCTGGCGCTCCTGTTGACGACCAGCCGCGTCCAGCCCCTGCACGTGTTCCCACTGCTCGGCATGGTGGCGGTCACATGGCTGGTGGCCAGCATGATCGGCTTCACCCTGGGCACGTACATCCAGCGCGTCCAGTCGGTCGGCCCCATCTCCAACTTGGTAGGCTACGCCCTGATGCTGATCCCACCGGTCCTGTACCCTGCCTCCCTGATCGCTGACCCTTGGAGGCCCTTTGCCCTCCTGGTGCCGACCAGCAGCGCAGCCTATCTGATGCGCGGCCTGCTCGGACTGGATGCCACCCTGCCCCATGAGATCTGGATCGCCGTCGGCGTGCTGGTCTTCTACCTGACCGGCGGCGTGTGGATGGTCGCCAGGAAGTCCCGCTGGCGGGAGCGCTAGGCCATGCGTCCGTCCGCTTATCCGTGGTCAAGGGCGGTGTGGACCTCCGCCGTTGCGCTGGCCACCGCCGCGGGCTCGCTGATGCTGGGACCGCAGCCGGATGCAGGGGAGGTGCCCGGAGCGGTCACCGGCGCCATGGTGATCAGCCTCGCCACCCTGCCCCTGCTGGTGAAGGGGAGGATCCCCGAGCGCTGGCTGCCCGGCGGGCGCCTGTGGATCACCGCAGCCAAGTGGAGCCGCCTGATCCTGCTGCCCCTGCTCCTGATGGCGCTGATGGCGCCTCCCGGAACCGTGCGGGACGTGGCGGGCGTTCACCGATGGCTCCTCCCGAGCCCTGGTGCCTGGCCGTCATTGGGTCTGACCGCGCTCGGCGTGGGCCTCTGGTGCCTCATGCAGTGGCGGTTCAGACCGCCCAGGCTCTTCCGCATGCTGGGCAGGTCACGCCGGGTCAGCCTGGTGCTGACGGAGTCGGCGCAGCACATCCTGCACAACGGGGTGCCCGAGGAGTTCTACTACCGACTGCTCCTGCAGTCCTGGCTCGTACAGCACCTCCCGTGGCCGCTTCTCGGCGTCCTCGCATCGGCGCTGCTGTTTGGTCTGGTGCATCTCCTCTGGGCGGGTCCGCGACCGCGGCTGCACGCCCTGCTGGATGCTGTGCTGGTGCAGGCTCCGCTGGGGCTGATGCTCGGGTGTGCATGGCTCAGCTCGACCTGGTTGCCGGGCGTGGCCGCCTTGCACGCGGCGATCGACACCGTCGTGACCCTCGACCAGGGCGCGGCGCAGGCGCTGGCCCGGCGTGCGCGCCGGAAAGCACAGGGGCCCAAGGAGGTGCGTGTATGACAGCGACATCGGTGCCGACCCTGCTGCTCTATCCGCCGGTGACGGATCCGACCTCGGGCTATCACAGCCTGTCGTATCTCGAGGCGTATGCCCGCAAGCACGGCCACCGCGACATTCGCATCATCGATACCAACATCGAGGCACTGGACTTCCTGGCGCAGCCACACCAGGTGGAGAAGCTGATCGACCACGCCCGGTCCATCCGGGAGCAGCTGGGTGCCAGAGACCAGCTGACCGGTGAGGAGCAGATTGCGTACTTCCACAGCTGGATGGCGCAGTTCCTGGAGGCCGATGCCCCGTCCCGGGCCATGGCGGTTCTGCGGGACCCGGAGCGGTTCTACGACTACGCGCAGTATGAGCGTGCGGTCCAGCACCTGTTGTTCTGGTTCAGGTGCCTATCCCTGTACGGGTTCCCCGGCCAGTTCGAGGACGGGTTCGCGGCCGGCGGCCGGGTGTGGATCAACCCGTACGCCCTGTGTGACCTGACCGACTGGCAGGTGCTCGAGCGGATGGCCAGGCCGTTCGCCCCTTACCTGGAAGAGCGGCTCTCGCCCATCGTGAAGGGGTCGACGTATCGTTGCATCGGCATAAACGTCTCCTATACCCACCAGATGCCCTATGCCCTCTGGCTGGGCCACTGGCTGCGCGCCCAGGCACCTGATGCCTTCCTGATCATGGGCGGCACGGCGGTGTCGGATTACTGGAAGTACATGCTCGACCGCGACCGGTACTGGGACCTCTTTGCGGATGTCGACGCCACGGTCGTCGGGGAAGGGGAATCCGCCTTCGTGCACATCCTTGACTCGCTGGCTGAAGGCTGCGTACCCGGGCCGGCGCCGAACGTTCTCCTGAACCCGCGGCACGCCGCCGGGGAACCGCCGCCGGCCGCCATGCCCATCCGGTACGAGCCCCTGAATGAGCTTCCCACGCCGGAGTTCCGCAGCCTGCCCATGGCCAAGTACCTTTCGCCCGAGCCTTTCGTCTACTATTCACCCTCCCGCGGCTGCTACTGGAACAGGTGCACGTTCTGCGACTATGGCCTGAACTTCGACAGCCCCACATCCCCCTGGCGAACCAGCCCGGTCGCCCGCATCATGGAGGACCTGCGGGCGCTCTCCAGGGAGGCGAAGTTCATCTACTTCTCGGTGGACGTGCTGGCGCCGGCCACCCTCCTGGAGTTGGCCAGGCAGATTGTGAACGAGGGGTTGGACATCCGCTGGGGAGCCGAGATCCGGCTGGAGAAGTACTGGTCTCCGGAGCGTTGCGCCCTGTTGAAGCAGAGCGGCTGCGTGGCGGTCTCCGTGGGCTTTGAGTCTGGCTCCCGGCGGATTCTGGAGTTGATCGACAAGGGCACGGTGCCCGAGCAGGTGGCCGTCACCATCCGCAACTTCGCCGAGGCGGGCATCGGTGTGCAGATGATGGGCTTCACCGGATTTCCGGGGGAGACGTTCGACGAGGCGATGGAGTCCGTTCGCTTTCTCCGGGAGCATCACCGGTACTGGACACTCGCCGGACTGGGCGGGTTTGTCCTGACGCCCGGCGCGATTGTGGCCAGGCATCCTGAACGCTTCGGCATCTCCGCCGCGCGCCCGTTCGTCGGCGACGACATCGCTGCGAGCCTGTACTACGAGGAGCCGGCCCAAAGTGCGCTCAGCGAGGCGCAGCGGAACGAGCTGGAGGCGGCCAAGCGCAGTCTGACCCGAGCGCAGTTCGACCGCCCGTTCCTGGGCGGCATCGACACCCCGCACACCATGATGTACCACGACCGCTACGGAACCAGCCTCTTCGACAGGATCGCGCAGCCGTCTGCGGAGGAGCTGGCCCCGGACACCCCTCTGGTTCTGAACGGCAAGCTCGTGACCGAAGTATGCGGCTTTGCGCCCGACCGCCTCCTGCGCAGCACGAAGGAGTATGTTGCCGAAGCGATGAGGCGCGGCGTGGCCCTGACGCACCGGCAGCTCATCAGACACCTGCGCAGCAGGACCGTCGCGAAGGAGCCGCACAGGCGTCACTTCTTCCTGCGGCACGACGGAGGGTTCATGCCCCTTCCCACCCCCTTGCTCGGCTTGTTGGAAGCTGTCGATAGGTTCGGGACCCTCGGCGGGGTGAGGCGCTCTCTGGGAGAGGAGCGGTGGAGCACGTACAAGCCCCTGCTGGTCTATGCGCTGCGCCTGCACCTCGTGACCGCCGGGCGGCCGGCGGGCGAAGCGGCAACCAGCACGGCCACCGCTGAACCCACAGCAACCTCCACCGCATAGCCCGGGTCTCCGTTGAAAGCAGGAGGCATCCCGCTGCGCTGCGGGATGCCTCCTGCCTGCGATGCCAGTCTCAGTCCGCCTGCTGCGGCGGGGTCTTCTCGGGAATCAGCAGCGAGGCCGCGATCGCCGTGGCGATGGTGCCGAGCACCACCGTCAGGGAGATCCAGGTCTCCACGTGGTAGCCAAAGGGAATGGCCAGCATCTTGCCGCCGATGAAGAGGAGGACGAGGGCCAGGCCGACGCTCAGGTAGCGGAACTTGTCGAGGATGCCGGCCAAGAGGAAGTACAGCGCCCGCAGGCCCAGGATGGCGAAGATGTTCGACGTGAGCACGATGAAGAAGTCCTGGCTGATACCCATCACCGCGGGAATCGAGTCCACCGCGAAGAGCAGGTCCGTGGCCTCTACCATGACGATGGACATGCCCAGCAGGGTGAGCTGCCAGCGGCCGGATTTCCTGGTGATGATGGCGTGGCCGTCATACCCGGCATAGACGGGCAGAACGCGGGAGACCAGCTTGTAGATCCGGTTCTCCTCCAGCGACTTCGCGCCCTCGTCGTCGCTGTGCCGGAGCATCTTGAACCCGGTGACCAGCAGGAAGACGCCAAAGACCGGCAGCAGCCAGGTGAAGCGCTCCACCGCCTCGACGCCCAGGAAGATCAGGATGGAGCGCATGACGACGGCGCCGATGACGCCCCAGGCCAGCGCCCGGTGCTGCAGGCCGCCGCGGATGCCGAAGAAGCCGAAGATGGTCGCGATGACGAAAAGATTGTCGACGCTGAGCGCCTTCTCCATGGTGTAACCCGCGATATACTGCATCCACAGTTCAGTGCCATAGCGGAAGTAGACATAGCCGCTGAAGAGCAGCGCAAGTATGATCCAGGCCAGGGACGTCACCGCGGCCTCTTTCAGGCCGATTTCATGGTCGTCCTTGTGGAGCACAAAGAGGTCAAGCCAGGTCGCGAAGACGACGAACAGGAAGAACAGGGCCAACTCCAAGGCATGCACCGCAATCCGTCCCCTCTACTTAGCTTGAAGTATGTCGTAGTCAGGGTCCCCCCGGGTCCGCTGAACTACCCCTACAATAGAACAAGGGGCATGGCAGACCTCGTTCCGGGTGGAACAAGGTCTTGCCATGCCCCCAACTTACGCTGGTGGCCGGGACAGCCGGGGGTTCTTCACCCGCAATGACCGACTGCCCCACCTGAACTCGTCAGGCTGGCTACTCCCCTTGTACAGGGCCACTAGACTACTTGTAGTGTAGTATACCCGCACCCGCGGCTCCGTGTAAAGAGGTGAAGGGGAAAGCGCGTGGCCGTCGTCTTACCCAGCGAGACGGTCACACAGAAAGGGTGTGCGCAGTATGGAGTCTCGTCACGGAGAGCGCGACGTCCTCTGGGGGCTGGTGCTGGTCACGGCAGGGGCGCTGCTCTTGCTGGGAAGCCTGGATATCGTGGTCTTCCCCTGGCACGTACTCACCGGCCCGGTGGTGCTGGGAATTCCCGGGCTGATCTTCGCCCAGGTCTTCCTGGGCAACCGCGACCAGTGGTGGGCGATTATCCCCAGCGGTGTGCTTCTGACCCTGGCTTCCATCGCCTTCATCGACGGCCTGCTCCCGCGGCTGGACACCGGCTGGCTCTTCTTCCTCGGCCTGGCCATCACCTTCGGCCTGGTGTGGCGCGAGACCGGCCACGCCCAGCAGTGGGCCCGGGTGGTGGCCGTGATCTGCCTGGGCTTCGCCGGCCTCACGCTGTTCGGCTCGCTCCTGCGGTTCCTGATCCCGCTCGCCCTCCTGGGGGCCGGTATCTACCTGCTCGCCGGGCGTGGAAGGATGCAGTAGCGGGATCGGTCTATTGACAAGAGTCTGTCTTGGCGGGTATCATGTGACCGTGCGCAAGACCACGCTGAAAGGAGGTGCCGGCATGTTGCTCTACACCAACCTCGAGATTGCAACCATCGCGAGCGGCAACGCTAGTGTCGTTCCCGCCGCCGCGGGCGGGCTCGCCCATGCGCGCAACAGCCGGCACGTCCCCGCACGGTCTGCCTGAAGCCACTGCCGGGCCTGACCGCGGGGCGTTGCCCTGCGGTTTTTTGTCTTGTTCGCCAAGACGAAGGAGGCCTGGTTTCTCGTGGCACGCTATCAGAACGCTGCAGACATCCTGCCCGCCGAGCTGCTGGCCGAGGTCCAGCGCTACGCGGCCGGCGAGCAACTCTATATCCCGCGCCCGAACGAGCGGCTGCCATGGGGCGCCCGCAGCGGTGCGCGCGCGGAGCTGGCCCGGCGCAACGAGCGCATCCGGCAGCGCCGCGCCGAGGGCGCGAGCATCGAGCAGCTCATGCAGGAGTTCCACCTGAGCTACGACTCCATTCGGAAGATCATCGGCGGAAAGAACGGTTCCAGCCGTTCGCGGGGCTGATTCCCCCCGCCGGTTCGCGTACGCTGAAAATGCGGTTGGCCAACCCGCAATGACAGGACGGGAAGGGGGGTGATGGCCCTGGTCAGCGCCAAGGTCGTCATCCCCGGCGGCCGGTAGGTTGCCGGCCCCTCGGGGATGGCCGGCGAGAAGGCAGGCGTGAAGCCTGCCTTTTCGCATATCACCGGGTCGCGGAGCGGAGACTATCCCTCCGGAGGTGTCCGTGCCGTGACGATCAAACAGGGAACCTCGCAGGAGACGCAGCGCTCGCTCTACAAACGGATGGTGAGCAAGGCCGAACCCAGGCCGCCCAGGCTGCGGAACGCCGTCCGGGCGTTCGTCTCCGGGGGGCTGGTCTGCCTGCTCGGCGAGGCGATGACGGACTTCTGGGAACGAACCCTGCACATCTCGCACAAGCAGGCCGCCGACCCGACGGTGGCCACCCTCATCTTCCTGTCCGCGCTGCTGACCGGCCTGGGGTACTTCGACAAGCTGGCCCGGTTCGCCGGCGCCGGCCTCTCGGTGCCCGTGACCGGATTCGCTAACGCCATGACCGCGTCGGCCCTGGAGTTCAAGCGGGAGGGCCTCGTGTTCGGCATCGGGGGCCGCATGTTCCAGCTGGCCGGCGCCGTGATCGTCTACGGCGTCACGACCGCGTTTTTCGTTGGCATCGTCGCCGGCATCGCCCGGCTGATGCGGTGAGGGATCCACCGTGGCGAAGAAGCGCATCGGCCTGCACACCGTGCGGCTGGAGCAGCCGCCCGTGATCATCGGGGCCGCGGCGGTGGCGGGGCCCATGGAGGCCCAGGGGCCGCTCGGTCACGAGTACGACCAGACCTATCCGGACCTGACCATCGGCCAGTCCTCGTTCGAGAGGGCTGAGCGACAGATGATGATCGACGCCTGCAACCTGGCGCTGCAGCGGGCGGGCATCACGAAAAAGCCGCCCGCGGTGGACTACTTCCTGGCGGGGGACCTGCTCAACCAGATCATCACCGCCACCTTCAGCGGGCTGCAGCTGGCGGTGCCGATGTACGGGCTCTACGGCGCCTGCTCGACCTTCAGCGAGGCGCTGGCCGTCGGGGCGAAGCTGATCGACGGCGGGTACGCCGACCGCGTGCTCTGCGCCGTGTCGAGCCACAACGCCACGGTGGAGCGGCAGTACCGGTACCCGACCGAGTACGGCAGCCAGCGGAAGCCCTACGCGCAGTTCACGGTCACGGGGGCGGGAGCCGTCGTGCTGGCGGTATCGGGCGACGGGCCGCGCATCACCTACTGCACCACCGGCAAGGTCGTCGACTACGGCATCGCCGACCCGTTCAACCAGGGGGCGGCCATGGCGCCCGCCGCCGTGGAGACGATCCACGCGCACCTGACGGAGACCGGCCGCACCGTCGACTTTTACGACCTGATCGTGACCGGTGACCTGGCCCGGTTCGGGCGGGACATGGCGATCAAGCTGGCGGCGGAGCGAAACCTGACCCTGGGGAAGAACTACAACGACTGCGGGGCGATGATCTACGACCACACCCGGCAGGACGTGCACTCCGGGGGCAGCGGGTGCGCCAGTTCGGCCATCGTGACCTGCGGCCACCTGCTGAAGGAGATGGCGCGCGGCAAGCTGAAGCGGATTCTCGTCGTGGCCACCGGCGCCCTGCTCTCGCCGACCACCTTCCAGCAGGGAGAGAACATCCCGGCGATCGCACACGCAGTCGCACTGGAGGCGTAACGCGGATGATGTACTTGAAGGCCTTTCTGGTCGGCGGGCTGATCTGCCTGATCGCACAGCTGATCCTGGACAACACCAAGTTCAGCCCTGGCCACGTCCTCTCGGGTCTCACGGTGGCCGGAGGCGTGCTGGGCGGGCTGGGCCTCTACGACCGGCTGGTGGCGTTCGCCGGCGCCGGGGCCTCCGTGCCCATCTCCAGCTTCGGCAACTCGCTGGTGAAGGGCGCACTGCAGGAGGTGGAGACCCACGGGCTGGTGGGCGTGCTCACCGGGATGTTCGAGGTGACCAGCGCGGGCATCGCGGCGGCCATCGTCTTCGCCTTCCTGGCCGCCGTGACGTTCAACCCGAAGAGCTGACGGATAACCGCCTTCGGCGCGGCACCTGGATTCCCCAGCCTCTCGCCGCATAGAGTTGAGGGAAGGGAGGGGGGAACCCGGCGTGTTTGGTTTCCGGAACGACGACGGGGCGTCGATGCTCTACCGGCACGTGGCCGAATGGGCGCGGCAGGCGCGGGCCCGCATCGCCGCCATGGAGGCGGGCGGGTGGCCCGCGGGCGCGCTGGCGGAGTGGCAGGAGCGGTTCGCCCGGCTCCAGGCCGATGCCGAGGCGATGCGCACCGCTCCGGTTGCGCTGATGGCAGAGGCGTATGCGGCGCTGGACGGCCTTGCGCAGGCGCTGACCGCAGGCGAACCCGCGGCCGTGGCCGCCGGTGGCGAGCCGCAGCGCCTCTCTCCGGTTCCGCCCGGGGAGCACCGGCTGCCGCCGCTGCCTTACCCCTACGACGCGCTGGAGCCGTACATCGACGCCGAGACGATGCGCCTGCACCACGACCGGCACCACCGCGCGTACGTGGAGGGGCTGAACCGGGCGGAGCGGGCCCTCGCCGAGGCGCGCGCCTCGGGCGACTTCGGCCTGGTGAAGCACTGGGAGCGGGAGCTCGCCTTCAACGGGGCGGGCCACTATCTGCACACGCTCTTCTGGGAGTCCATGGCGCCCGCGGGCGGGGGCGGGCCGGACCGGGCGGTGCTGGCGCAGATGCAGCAGGACTTCGGGGGCTTCGACCGCTTCCGGGAGCAGTTCAGCAGGGCGGCGGAGAGCGTGGAGGGCGGGGGCTGGGCCATCTGGGTCTGGTCGCCCCGGGCAAACCGCACCGAGATCCTCACGGCGGAGAAGCACCAGAACCTGAGCCAGTGGGACGTGGTGCCCCTGCTGCCGCTGGACGTCTGGGAGCACGCCTACTACCTCAAGTACCGCAACGACCGTGCGGCCTACGTGGAGAACTGGTGGAACGTGGTCAACTGGCCTGCGGTGGCCGAGCGGCTCCGCCAGGCGAGCCGCCTGCGCTGGGAGCCGGCGTGAGGGCGGCGCAGAACGGGGGCCGTCCCCGGAGCGGGCTGCGCCTCCGGGGACGGCCCCCGCCTTGCCTTGCGCGTGTTACGGCCGTCCTCTTGTCCGCATGCGATTTCGGCTCTCCTGCCACTCCTTCAGGAGCTGCTTCGCCTGCTGCTTCGTCAGCCGGCCGTTCTTCACGGCCTCCTCGAGCCTGGCCTTCACCTCGGCCTCCGAGGCGTGCGGCGAGAGGCCGTGGCGCCGGAGCGCCCGCCACTCCTTGAGCCGGGCCGCCTCCTCGGCGGTGATCTGGCCCGAGGCCTGCGCCCGCTCGATCAGCTGGTCGATCTCGGCGTTCAGCTGCTCCATCCGGGTCCGCCGCAGCGTCCGGATGTCGTTCAGCAGCTGCTCCATACCCGGCGAGAGTTTCGGCTTCTCCTTCTCCGGCCGGGTCTCGGCGGCCAGCGCCGAGCCGCTCAGCAGCAGGAGCGTCCAGAGCGAAACCAGTACCAGTGCCACCCAACGCTTCGTCCGATTCATACCACTCAAACCTCCCCCGGATCGTCTACCGCGCGCCGCCGTCCTGAGCGGCGCCCTTGCCCGCTGTCTCCGCGAACTCGCCTTCGTTGCCGCCCGCGCGGTAGTCCCGCGCGGCCTGTTCGTGGCTCCAGGCCTCGCCCGGGCGCATCTCCTGCAGCTGCCGGCGGGTCTCCGACCCGACGCCCGGCGGCTTCCTTCCGCGCTCCGGGCCGTGATGCTTCTCCGCGTTCATCGCCACCCCCCCTTTGGGCGCTAGTCTTTCCCACGGGTGGCCCTTCGATGAACTTGTGTCCCAATGCCCTTTTCTGTATAATCACCAGGGTAAGAGAACCTCTGTGCGGGAAGGAGACGCAGCATGAACAGTTACCCCAACCTTTGGCCGTACCAGGAAGCCAGACGCATCATCGAGCGCTGGCCCGACAAACCGCGCTACATCCTGGAGACGGGCTTCGGCGCGTCCGGCCACCCGCACATGGGAACTATCGGCGAAGTGGTCCGCACCTTTTACGTGGCCAAGGCGCTGAAGGACATGGGCCGCGAGTCGGAGATCATCGTCTTCTCCGACGACATGGACGGGCTGCGCAAGATCCCGACCAACATCGATGCGCCGTGGCTCCAGGAGCACTTGGGCAAGCCGGTGACGCGCATCCCCGACCCCTACGGCACGCACCAGTCCTTCGGCCACCACATGAACGCCGAGCTGGTGGAGATGATGGCGAAGACGGGCATCGAAGCCCGCTTCCGCTCCGCGTCCGACTGCTACGCCGACGGGACCTTTGACGAGGGCATCCGCCACATGTTCCGCAACATGCAGGGCATCATGGACCTGGTGCTGCCGACGATGCGGCCGGAGAACCGCGAGGGCTGGTTCCCGTGGCTGCCCATCTGCGAGAAGTGCGGCAAGATCTACACCACCCGGGTCGAGCGGTACGACCCCGAGCAGGCCACGGTGACCTACTCCTGCACCGGGTCCTTCCGCGACGTCCACGGCTGCGGCCACCGCGGCACCCAGAGCGCCCTGGGCGGCCGGGGCAAGTTCTTCTGGAAAGCGGACTGGGCCCTGCGCTGGTACGTGTTCGGCGTCAACTTCGAGATGCACGGAAAGGACCTGATCGACTCGGCCAAGCTCTCCAGCGCCATCGTGAAGCTGCTGGGCGGGCAGCCGCCGGTCACGATGGTCTACGAGCTCTTCCTCACCGAGGAGGGGCGGAAGATCTCCAAGTCGACGGGTGCCGGGATCTCGATGGAGAACTGGGGCCGCTGGGGCACGCAGGACTCGCTGAACCTCCTGATGTTCAAGAACCCGCGGCAGCAGAAGCGGCTCGGCCCGGAGTCGGTCATCCAGTACACGGACGAGACCCTGACCATGACGCCCGACGACCCGCAGTACCCGTTCATCTACTACCACGGCGACCGCCCGGACCTGGGCGGGCTCCGCTACTCCGACATCATCAATCTGGTCAACGCCATCTCGGTTACCGACCAGGACCAGCTGTTGGAGTACCTGGGCCGCTCCTTCGGCCACGAGCGCATCAGGGCCAACGAGCCCTTCGTGCGAGAGCTGCTGGAGAAGGCGATCCACTACTACGAGGACTTCATCCTGCCCACGCGCCGCGTCCCCGAACTGACCGACGCCGAGTGGGCCATGGTCGACGAGTTCGAGGCGATGATGATGCAGGCGCCGGACGCCGACACGATCCAGACGGGCGTCTTCGACATCGCCAAGGCGCACGGCATGGCGCCAAAGAACTTCTTCAAGATCCTCTACGGTGTGCTGCTCGGGGCGGAGAGCGGCCCGCGCATCGGCGGCTTCGTCGAGCTGGTCGGCAGGGAGCGCATCCGCGAGCTCATCCGGGCCGCCCGGGAGAAGGCAAGGGCATAGTGCTGAACGCGCAGGAAGGCCGCCCGTGCGGGCGGCCTTCCCTTGCGCGTCAGGAGGTTATGAGACCTTGCTCATCTGAAGCAGCAGATCCAGCGGTCCGGCGGCCGGGAAGGTCTTCCGCTCGGCCCCGGAGACCTTCGTCAGCACGTACGCCTGGCGCTGGTTCGCGATGTGCCGGAGGAACTCCTCCAGATGGGCCCGAGAGCAGAACTTGAAGGCGAATGCATCAGCCGCAGGATGCTGAAGGCGCTTCTCCGGAACCAGGATGTAGGCCAAGTGCTCGTCCTCGAACTGCTCCAGGCAGTGTTTGCACATGAACACCCGGGCTCACCTCCACATTCCTTCAGGTAAACATTAGTACATGCCTGGCCGACTGTCCAGACTCCTCCTCCGGGACGGCGCCGGCCGAACCTACACAATGACCTACATCGGGCAACGACAGTAGTACGAAAGGATAGATTTGGTGACAAAGGTCTTAAGAAAGTATCCGTGAGGTGCTGAATGTGATAGAATGTTAGCAGCCATACTGTGCGTGTTAGGAGGGGAACGCGTTGTCTGCTGATCTCATGTCATCGCCGCAGGAGGAGACCTCCACTCGCCGTGAGATCATCAACCTGCTGCGGGTTGTTGGACCCATGACGGTCGGAGAGCTCGGTGAGCGCCTTCACATCACTCACGTGGCGGTCAGGCGGCATCTGACCTCCCTGGAGCGGGACGGGCTGGTGACCTCGGTGCAGCAGCGGCTGCCGATGGGCCGGCCGACGCGGGTCTACTCGCTGACCGAGGCGGCCGACAGCCTGTTCCCAAAGAAATACGGCGCGCTCACCCTGGAGCTGCTGGATTTCCTGAACGAGACGGACCCCTCCCTCGTGGAGACTTTCTTCGCCCATCGGGGAAAGGCGATGGTGCAGCGCTTCGCCGATGAGGTCGCCGGTGAGACGCTGGCCGAGCGGGTGGAGCGGCTGACCGCCATCCAGCAGGCCAACGGCTACCTGGCCGAGTTCGAGCCGGGCGACGGCGTCATGTTCCTGAAGGAGTACAACTGCCCGGTGCACCAGGTCTCACGCCGGTACCCGCACGCCTGCGCCCACGAGCTGGAGTTCTTCAAGGCCGTGCTGGGCACCGAGGACATCGAGCGGGTGGAGTGCATCGCCAGGGGCGGCCAGTGCTGCCGCTACCGCATTCGCCCCTGAACTGCGGCCCTGACAGGGCGCCGACCTTCCCGGAGGCCGGCGCCCTTTCGCATTGGCGGCCCGCCGGGTGCGCCGCGCACCGGCAGGGGTGCGGCGCCCGGCGGCGAATCTGTCTGTACAGCAGAAATCTTCCTGGCCCTTTCTGGCCAGGGGCCGGGCCGGGGGCAGGTGATGCGATGAAGGCCCGATCCCTCCTATTCGACCTGTGGGGCGACTATATACAGCATGTGGGGGGCGAGGCCTGGGGTTCCACCCTGGCCGCCTTCGTTGCGCCCTTCGGCGTGAGCGAGCCCGCGCTCCGGCAGGCGCTCTCGCGCATGGCCCGCCAGGGGTGGCTCGAGGTGCGGAAGGTGGGGGGGCGGACGTGTTACGCCCTGTCCCAGGCCGGCCGCCAGCGCATCGTCGAGGCCTCGCGGCGGGTGTACGACGGGCGGGACACAGACTGGGACGGCCGCTGGCGCGTGCTGGTCTACTCGATCCCCGAGGCGATGCGGCAGCGGCGCAACGACCTGCGCAGGGAACTGATCTGGACGGGGTTCGCCCACCTCTCGCACGGCGCCTGGCTCTCGCCGAACCCCCTGGAGGATTCGGTGCAGGCGCTGCTGCGCCGCTACGGCATCGAGGACTACGCCACGCTCTTCGTGGCGGAGTCCGTCGGGAACCTGGAGCCTGCCGAGCTCGTCCGGCGCTGCTGGGACCTGGAGGCGATCCAGGCCAGCTACGACCGCTTCATCGCCCGCTGGGCGCCCCGGCTTGCCTCGGCGGAGGTCAGGCTCCAGAGCGACGAGGAGCGGTTCGTCGAGGAGATCAGCCTGGTTCACGACTACCGCAAGTTCCTGTTCGTCGATCCGGGTCTGCCCCTCCAGCTGCTGCCGAGCCCCTGGCGCGGCCACGACGCCCGGAATCTGTTCCAGACCTACTACCAGACGCTCAGGCCGGGGGCGCTGCGGTATCTGGAGCGGCATTTCGAACCAACAGGGTGAGGGGGAGCGGCGTGTACAAGTTGGTGGTGCTGTACCGGAAGCCCGAGATTCCGCTGGCAGAGTTTGACCGGCGCTACGGGGAACACCTGGAACTGGTCTCCCGGGTGCCGGGGCTGAGGCGCGTCGAGGTCGCGCGGTTTGTGGAGGCGCCGTGGGGTGCGCCGGACCTGTTCCAGCTGGCCGAACTCTACTTCGACGACCGGAAGGCCCTGGATGCCGCCCTCCACTCGCCGGAGATGGCGGCCGCCGGCCAGCAGCTGCGGTCCTTCGCAAAGGGGCTGTTCACGATGTACTACGCCGAGGTCACAGCCGGCGAGGAAAGAGGAGGAGAAGAGCATGACGTATGAGAACATCCTGGTCTTCCGCGAGGGGGCCGTGGGCCGGGTTCAGCTGAACCGTCCGCAGGCGCTCAACGCCCTGAACTCGGCCCTGATGACGGAGCTGGTGGACGCCTTCCGGGAGTTTGACCGCGACCCTGAGATCCGCTGTCTGCTGCTGCACGGCAACGAGCGGGCCTTCGGTGCGGGCGCCGACATCAAGGAGATGGCGGACATGGGCGCCATCGACATGTACTCCCGCGACCACATCTCGCTCTGGGACGAGGTCGCGCGCATCAGGACGCCGATCGTGGCCGCCGTCAGCGGGTACTGCCTCGGCGGGGCGCTGGAGCTGGCGATGATCTGCGACATCATCGTGGCCTCCGAGACGGCGAAGTTCGGCCAGCCGGAGATCAACATCGGCGTGCTGCCCGGCGCCGGCGGCACCCAGCGGCTGACGCGCGCCGTGGGCAAGTCCCTGGCGATGGAGATGGTGCTGACGGGCCGCATGCTCTCCGCCGACGAGGCGAGGGCGGCGGGGCTGGTCAGCCGGGTGGTGCCGGTGGAGGCCTACCTGAGCGAGGCGCAGCGGCTGGCGGCGGAGATCGCCTCCAAGTCGCCCGTGGCCCTGCGCCTGGCCAAGGAGGCGGTGCTCCAGTCCTTCGAGAGCGGCCTGGCGGGCGGACTGGCCTACGAGCGGCGCCTCTTCGCCCTGGCCTTCGCCTCGGAGGACCAGAAGGAAGGCATGCAGGCGTTTGCCGCCAAGCGGCAGCCGGAGTGGAAGGGGAGGTAGTCCAGTGGGCGAGCCGGTGCTCTACACGGTGAGTGAGGGCGTCTGCACGATCACGCTGAACCGGCCAGAGCGGCTCAACGCCTTCAACGTGGAGCAGCACGAGGGGTTCATCGGCGCGCTGAAGGAGGCCGCCCGGGATCCCGCGGTTCGCTGCGTGGTCATCACCGGCGCCGGCCGCGGCTTCTGCGCGGGGCAGGACCTGGCGGACATCGGAAACCAGCCCATCGGCCAGATCGTCCGCCGCTACTACAACACCTGGATCGGCCTGATCCGCTCTCTGGAGAAGCCCGTGCTTGCCGCCGTGAACGGCGTGGCTGCGGGGGCGGGCGTCAGTCTGGCGCTGGCCTGCGACCTGGTGCTCATGGCCGAGAGCGCCTCGCTGGTGCAGGCGTTCGTCAACATCGGCCTGGTGCCGGACTCCGGAGCCTCCTACTTCCTCCCGCGCCTCATCGGCTACCACAAGGCGATGGAGCTGGCCCTGTTCGGCGACAAGGTGAGCGCCGCGGAGGCGCAAGCACTGGGGCTCTGCAACCGGGTCGTGCCCGACGAGGGCTTCCAGGCCGCCGTGGCCGATTGGGCAGGCCGCCTCGCCCGGGGTCCGCGCTCCATGGGCTGGATCAAGCGGCTGATCGGTCGGGGGCTCGAGCGCCCGCTCGACGAGGTGCTGGAGCTGGAGGCCCACCTCCAGGAGGCGGCGGCGGCCAGCGCCGACGCCCGGGAGGGAATCCGGGCCTTCAGCGAGCGCCGGGCCCCCAACTTCACGGGGAGGTAGCAGCCGTGCGGCGGATAGGCGTGGTCGGGGCCGGAACCATGGGCACCGGCATCGCTCAGGTGGCGGCTCAGGCGAAGTTCGACGTGCTGCTCTACGACGTTGATCCCGCGGCGCTGACGCGCGCCCTCCGGCGTGTGGAGGCCGACCTGGAGCGCCACGTGGCGCGGGGCCGGCTGACGCGGGAGGAGGCGGCCGAGGCCGTGGCCCGCATCACCACCACGACGGCCCTGGGCGACTTCGCCCGGGCGGAATTCGTCATCGAGGCCGCACCGGAGGAGCTGGAGCTCAAGCGCGGGCTGTTCGAGCGGCTGGACCGGCTCTGCCGCACCGAGGTGGTGCTCGCGACCAACACCTCGTCGCTCTCGGTTACGCAGATCGGCGCCCTGGCCGGCCGCCCGGAGCGGGTGGTGGGGATGCACTTCTTCAACCCGGTTCCCGCCATGCGCCTGGTGGAGGTGGTGGCGGGCGACGCCTCCGGCGAGGCGGCGCTGCAGGCCGCCGAGGAGCTGGCCCGGGCCCTGGGCAAGGAGCCGGTGCGGGTGAAGGACACCCCGGGGTTCATCGTCAACCGCGTCGCCAGGCCGTACTCGGGCGAGGCGCTGCGCCTCCTGGGCGAGCAGGTGGCCACCGTCGCGCAGATCGACCGGATCGCCCGGCTGGCCTGCGGCTTCCGCATGGGGCCGTTCGAGCTGATGGACCTGGTCGGGCTCGACATCAACTTCGCGGTGCACCGGTCGGTCTTCGAGCAGTACTTCGGCGAGCCCCGGTTCCGGCCGCACCCGCTGCAGGAGCGCATGGTCAAGGCCGGCCGGCTGGGCCGCAAGACCGGGGTGGGGTGGTACTGCTACGAGGACGGGACGACCGTGGGCGGTCCCGAGCCGGCGCGGTACGCGGCGGCGCCGACTCCCCGGGTGCCCGAGGTGAACAGGGTGGCCGTTCTGGGCGACCCCGACCTCGCGGACCTGACGGCCTCGGCAGGCTACCGCCTGGTGGACTGCTGCGCCGACGCCGACCTGATCGTGCTGGCCGGGCCGGAGCTGCTGGAGGGGCGGCAGCCGGACCCGCGGGTGGTGGTGCTGGTCGAGGCCTCCACCCGGTCGACCACGGAGATGGCGGGCCGCATGGTCAACCCGGCGCGCCTCGTGGGCTACGGGGGCATCCCCCGGGTGAGCCGGCGGCAGCTCGTGGAGGTGGCGCCGGGACTCCGCACGGACCCGTCCGCCACGGACCTGGCCGTCCGCTTCTTCCACTCCCTGGGCCGCGACACCGAGGTGGTGGCCGACGGCCCCGGGCTGGTGGCGGCCAGGCTCCTGGCCTGCCTCGTCAACGAGGCGGCCTTCGCGCTCCAGGAGGGCGTGGCGACGGCCGCGGGCATCGACGCCGCCATGCGCCTGGGCGTGAACTACCCGAAGGGCCCGCTGGAGTGGGCGGACGAGATCGGCCCTGACCGGGTGCTCGCGGTGCTGGAGGGGCTCCAGCAGCAGACGGGCGAGGAGCGCTACCGCGCCGCGCCCTACCTGCGGAAGCGGGTGCAGGCCGGGCTCGGGATGCGCGCATAGGCAGACGGACGCGCAAAGCGGGGGTCCCGCGCCGGCTGTGCGCCGGGGCGGGACCCCCATCGCCGCGATCGGGACCTGGCTCAGGCCCGCTTCATGATGACGCCTTCCAGGGTGTTGGCCACGGTCTCCACCTGGTCCGTGGCCTCTTCCAGCGTCTCGTAGATCTCCTTCATCGTCACGAACCGGATCGGGTCGGACGCGGCCTGGTCGTACAGCTCGGAAAGCGCCAGCCGGAGCTCGTCGTCGCCGTGGTTCTCCAGCGTGTTGATCTGCCGGATGCGCTCGCCGATGTCGAAGAGCTTGCCGCCGGCCAGCAGGTCGATGGCCGCGACCAGTTCGGTGGCCTGTGCCCGCAGGATCTGGGCGAAGGCCCGGAAGTGCTTGTCGCTGTTCTGTACACGGTAGATGCCGATGCGTGCGGCTGCCGCCTCCATCGCGTCGACGACGGAGTCGATGGCCACGCCCAGCGCCGCCAGGTCCCCCCGCTCCAGAGGGGTGGCGAAGGTCTTGTTGATCCGCTCAAAAAGGCTATGGGTGAGCTCGTCACCCTTTGACTCCAGGTCCTTGATCGCCGGCCCCAGTTCGGAAAACAGCGCGGGGTCCTCCAGCAGCCTGCCCAGCATGGCGGCTGCCTGCGCGGCGTTCTCCGTGGCCTGCCGGAGCAGCTCGTAGAACTGCTGGCTCCTGATGTTCCCAAACAGCATCATCGGCCGGTCCCCCTTCTCTGTCTGGTCGGGACGCCTCCATTATACTACCTTCCAAGCCGCTGGAAGAGCCAGAACAGCAGGGTCAGGCCCAGGCTGAGCAGGAGGCTGGTGGCCACCGGGAAGTAGAAGGTGAAGTTTCCCCGACGGACGACGATGTCTCCGGGCAGCCGCCCCAGGCCGGGCAGGAAGCGCTCGATCAGGGCCACCGCTCCGCCCACGACCAGCAGCAGCGCCCCGATGGTCATCAGCGTGCGTCCCATTCACACAGACTCCCTTCAGTGCTCGTACTGCGTATAGCGGATGTCTGCCAGGTCCCCGACGACCCGGCCCAGGATCCAGGTCTCGACGGCCAGCAGGGCCATGAGGGCCGGGAGGAAGGCGGGGCGGGCGACGAGGTAGATCAGGTAGGCTGCGAGGATGGTGACCAGGGAGATCCCCGTGTTGGCCAGCAGGGCCAGCAGGGAGTTGTAGTTGCCCTTCATCGCCTGCTGGGGGTCGGTCCAGTCGAGGTGGGGCCGCATCACGTCGATCAGCAGCCCGGTGTAGCCGGAGAGGGCGCCGGTGAGGAGGCCGCCCACCACGACCACGGCCAGGTTGCGCGGGGTGGCCAGCCCGAGCCAGGCCATGCCCGTGGCGAGCACCACGATGTTGAACAGGATGAAGAGCATGCAGTGCAGCAGCTTGGCGTGGATCTGCAGCCGGGGCGGCACGGGCAGCGAACGGCTGATCCAGAACCAGCGCCCCTCGCGGCTGATGGCCGAGGTCGGGATCGACGAGGCGGAGTTGACGAAAAGCAGGATGCCCAGCAGCACCACCGGCGTCCAGGGCGCGTTGGCGAAGCGGGAGAAGTCCAGCTCCTGGAAGGGTCCGCCGGCGCTAGCCAGCGGGATGAAGGCGAAGATGGGGATCAGCAGGGGTGCGACCACGCCGGACATCAGGAAGGAGGGGGTCCGGTTGAGCAGCCGGATCTCCCTGAGCAGGAGTGCGCCGAGCGGGGTGCGCACCTGCCCCGACTTCTGGGCGAGGTCGGACCGGCTCACCCGGCGGCCGGACGATGCGCTCTCGTCGCCCCCCAGGAGCCCGCCGAAGAAGAGCCGCTCCGCGCCGACGACGAGAAGGGCGAGGGCAGCCGCAACGGTGCCGGTGAAGAGGAGGAAGGCCGGGATGCCGAGCGCGGGGCTGCCCGCCTGCAGGGCCTGCGTTCCCCACACCGAAGTGACCGCCCAGCGGGAGAAGCCCTGCACCAGCGGCTGCTGCTGCTCGATGATCCGCTGGATGTCGGCCGCACCCACGCTACCCTGCTGGAAGCGGTTCGCGAACTGCATGACGAGCGCGAAGCCGATGCCGATCAGCGCGCCGAATACCCGGAAGAGGTCCCGGTTGCGGCGCAGGTTGGTGACGCGCATCAGCACGAGGCTGAAGAGCGCCGACAGCACGAGGGGCACCACCGGCAGCATGAGGAAGATGAGCACCGCAAACGGAATGTAGAGCGGGCCCACGTCGGCCAGCGCGCCATAGACTGCCAGTGCGGGCACCACCACCGGGGCCATGGTGAGGTACTCGCCCATGATGATCGTGGCCAGCTTCGCCAGGGCGATCTCGCCGGGCCGCAGGGGGAGCGGGATCAGGTGCTTCAGATCCTTGCTGAAGTAGAAGACGGAGATGACGTAGAACACGCCGAAGACCAGGCAGAGCAGCTGGCCCGCCGTGAGGGCGACGGTGAGCGTGAGCTCGGGCCGCCCGAACAGCTTCAGGCCCTGATACAGACCGATGTACCCCACCGTCATCATGGTCAGGAACGGGATGAAGGCAAGGACGAGCAGCGGGATCAGGAGGAGTCCCAAGCGGGACCGGGTGCCGGACATGCGCTCGATGCCGCCCCGCAGGCTCTGGATCAGCTGCACCCGCAGCAGTGGCCAAACGTTCCTCATCGCTCGGTCAGCTCCAGGAAGATGGACTCGAGGGTCTCGCCGGTCTGGCCCTGGCGGAGCTCATCCAGCGTGCCGCACGCGATGATGCGGCCCCGGTCGATGATCGCCACCCGGTCGCAGAGGCGCTCCGCCACCTCCAGCACGTGTGTGGAGAAGAAGAGCGTCCGGTTGTTCCGGGTGTGCTCCACCATCAGCTCCTTCAGGCGGTGGGAGGAGCGGGGATCGAGGCCGACCATCGGCTCGTCCAGCACCCAGACGGGCGGGTTCCGCATCAGTGCCGAGATCAGCACCAGCTTCTGCTGCATGCCGTGGGAGTAGCTCTCGATGCGGTCGAAGAGCGCGCCCGTGAGCTCGAAGGTGTCCGCGAAGCGCTCGATGCGCTCCTGCCGCTCCCGGGGGGGAATCCCGCACACGTCGGCGATGAAGTTGAGGTACTCCAGGCCCGTCAGCTTGTCGTAGACCTCGGGCGTGTCCGGCACGTAGGCGATCTGGCGCTTGGCCTCCAGCGGCCGGGCCGCCACGTCGTGGCCGCCCACCCGGACCGTGCCGGAGTCGGGCCGGTGCAGCCCCACGATCATCTTGATCGTCGTGGTCTTGCCGGCGCCGTTGGGGCCAAGGAAGCCGAAGATCTCGCCCGGGCGCACCGTCAGGCTGAGGTTGTCCACGGCGATCTTCTTACCGTAGCTCTTGGAGACGTTGATCAGCTCGATCACGGGAATAATCCCTCCCAGCGAATGGGGGCATGAGTTCCGACTTCAACGGGGACCAGCCACTTCCTGCCGGGGGCGCAGGTGCTGTCCGTCTCTAAGACCCCCGGGCGGCGGTGAATGGTTCGGCGCAGTTGGCGGGCTTCGGCGTGCACCAGGGTTGAGGAACAGCCCGAATACACGTAAAATGGCATGTTAGAGTCCTGCGCGGCAGGCGGTGGCCAGGGCCGGGTGCAGGGAAGTGGCCACGCCCGCAGAAGTATCAAGCGCTGCAGGGACGATGGGCCAGAGGGGGGATCATGGGCGTGGACGCCTTTTCTTCAGCCTTGATCGCTGCGCTGGACAAGGTGCGCCCCGCGGTGGTGCACGTCTATGCCGTCACGCCCAGGACGGGGCAGATTGCCCTGGGCACCGGGGTGATCCTTGACCACTACCACGTGATCACCACCGCCCAGGTGGTGGCCCCCGGCGACGAGATCACGGTGAAGACCGCGGACGGCAAGCGCAGGCGGGCCGAGTGCGTCGGCCTCGACCCCCTGTACTTCCTGGCGATCCTGCGCCTGGAGGAGCGGCTGCCCGTGGACCCGCCGACCTTCGCACCCGACGGGACCACGCCGGTGGGGCTGTTCGTGGTCGCCGTGGGGTACGCGCTGGGGATGGAGCACACCGCCACCCACGGGATCATCAGCAGTTCGGACCGCACGGTCTACCGCCCCAAGGGGCGGGGCCGGGGCAATGTGCCGGTGGACGGGCTGTTGCTCACCAGCGCCGCCATCCACCCGGGGAACACGGGCGGGCCGCTGGTGGACCTGGAGGGCCGCGTGGTGGGCATCAACGGCATTCCCTGGCAGGGCGGCGTGTCGCTGGCGCTTCAGGCGGCGGTGGCGGCGCGGGTGGCCAGCCAGATCATCGACCACGGTTACGCGGTACACCCGTGGCTCGGCTTCTCGGGCGAGCCGGACGTGATCGACGACATCTGGGTCGAGATGCTGAACCTGCCCGGCAACCGCGGCCTGGTGGTGCAGCACGTGCAGCCCGACGGCCCGGGGCAGCGGGCCGGCGTGGAGGAGATGGACATGGTGATGGCGGTCGACGGCCGACAGCCCGTCACCAGCAGCGGCATGATCCGCAAAGTCCTGTCCAGCCACAGGTACGGCGACCGCGTGCCGCTGACGGTGCTGCGGCAGGGCGAGCTGATCGAGCTCTACCTGCCCGTCGAGGAGGTGCCTGGCCTCCAGACCATCGGGCTCGGGGACGACGAGGAGTCGCCCCTGCGCGAGGACGACGACGATTGAAGGCGGGGCCACCGCGTCAGCAGGTGGTCCCGTTCCCCTTGTTGGGTTCGCGCCCGGGTTCACCGAGCTTCCGCAATTGTGCGGATAGCCCTTTCTGTCTAAACCCAAGTACCGATTCCCTAGCACGACCGTCACAGTTATGATGAAGCCGGGGGGATCGGCATGACGAAGGCTGCCCGTACCCTGTTGCTGGGTCACTTCGGTTCGGGAAAGACCGAGGTGGCCGTTTATTTTTCTCTTTCGCTGTGCACAGGGCCAAAGCGCCCCATGCTGCTGGACCTGGATTTCATCACGCCCTACTACCGGGCGCGGGACGTGGCCGACGAACTGCGCGCCGCGGGCGTGGAGGTCGTGCTGCCGGAGGGCGACCTGTGGCGTTCAGACCTTCCGGTGGTGACCCCGCGCGCCGCCCAGGCGCTGATGGCGTACGAGGGCCCCGTCGTGGCCGACATCGGCGGTGACGAGGGCGCGCGCGTGGTGGGCAGCCTGCACGGGCGCCTGCAGGCCGGCTCGTACGAGGCGTACATGGTGGTCAACCCGTACCGGCCGGGAACGGGGTCGCCGGAGCAGGTGGCCCGGTACGCGCGCTGGCTGGAGGAGGTCGCGCGCATCCGGTTCACCGGGCTCATCAACAACGCCAACCTGGGCCCGCTCACCCGCCCCGAGCACGTGCTCGCTGGACTGGAGCAGGTGGAGGCCGCCGCGCGCCTGCTCGAACTGCCCGTTCGCTTCACCGCGGTCCGCGCCGACCTCGCGGCCGAGTTGCCGGGGCTGGACCTGCTCCCGCTTCAGCTGCGCATGCGTCCGCCCTGGGAGAGCTCGCTTGCCGTCCTCTAGCTTGCGGTTGGATGCCGGGTGAACAACGCATGGAGAAGGGGGTATTACGGTTGCGCACGATCCTGCTGGAACTGAACAAGGACCGCTGCAAGGGATGCGAACTCTGTACGGAGGCCTGCCCGCGAGAGGTGCTGGCCATGGGTTCGCAGATCAACGCCCTGGGGTACAGGGCGGCCGAGGCCATCGCCCCGCAGAAGTGCACCGGCTGCCGGGCCTGCGCGCTGGTCTGCCCTGAGGTCGTCTTCACCATCTACCAGACCGCCTAGGAGGGGATGCCCCATGGAACCCATGATGACGATGATGAAGGGCAACGAGGCCCTGGGCGAGGCAGCCATCCGGGCGGGGTGCCGCTTCTTCTTCGGCTATCCCATCACGCCCCAGTCGGAGCTGCCGGCTTACATGGCGCGCCGCATGCCCGAAGTGGGCGGCACGTTCCTGCAGGCCGAGTCCGAGCTGGCCGCGGTGAACATGCTCCTGGGCGCGTCGGCGGCCGGAGTGCGCGCCATGACCTCCTCGTCTTCGCCCGGCTTCTCGCTGAAGCAGGAGGGCATCTCGTACATGATCGGCTCGCAGCTCCCCTGCGTGGTGGTCAACATCATGCGCGGCGGGCCCGGCCTGGGCAATATCCAGCCGTCGCAGGCCGACTACTTCCAGGTGGTGAAGGGCGGCGGGCACGGTGACTACCGGATGATCACCCTGGCGCCCTCCACGGTGCAGGAGCTGGTTGACCTGACGATGCTGGCGTTCGACCTGGCTGACGCCTACCGCAACCCGGTGGCCCTGCTGGGCGACGGCCTCCTGGGCCAGACGATGGAGCCGGTCTCCTTCCCGCCCATGCGGGAGCCCGCCGACGACAAGGACTGGGCGCTGACCGGCGCCCGGGGGCGCGCCAAGCGCGTCATCACCTCGCTGGAGCTGAACCCCGAGGGGCTCGAGGCGCTCAACTTGAAGCTGCAGGCCAAGTTCGCCGCGATGGAGGCGAAGGAGACCCGGTGGGAGGAGTACCGCTGCGATGACGCCGAGCTGGTCGTGGTGGCCTACGGCACCTCCGCCCGCATCGCCCGGGCGGCCGTCGACGCCGCCCGCAGCACCGGCCTGAAGGTGGGCCTCTATCGGCCGATCACGGTCTGGCCGTTCCCGCACGAGGGGCTCGCCCGCCTGGCCGACCGCGGCGTGCGGCAGTTCCTGGATGTCGAGATGTCCAGCGGACAGATGGTGGAGGACGTGAAGCTCGCAGTGCTGGGCCGCGCGCGCGTCGACTTCTACGGGCGCCTGGGCGGCATGGTTCCCACTCCGCGGGAGATCCTCAGCGAGATCCAGAAGCTGATGGGAGGAGAGGCGTAATGAAACTGCTCGCCGGCATGCCCCAGGCGATGTCGCCTGTCGTTACCCACTACTGTCCGGGGTGCAGCCACGGCGTGCTGCACCGGATCGTCGCCGAGCTGATCGATGAGCTGAACCTGCGGGAGCGCACCGTCGGCGTGGCGTCCGTGGGCTGCTCCGTCCTGGCGTACAACTACTTCGAGACGGATTTCGTGCAGGCGCCACACGGCCGGGCCCCGGCGGTGGCCACGGGCATCAAGCGGGCCCGCCCGGAGCTCTTCGTCTTCACCTACCAGGGCGACGGCGACATGGCCGCCATCGGCACGTCGGAGATCATCCACGCCGCGGCCCGCGGCGAGAAGATCACGGCGATCATGTACAACAACACCATCTACGGGATGACCGGCGGCCAGATGTCGCCGACCACCCTGATGGGCGCGGTGACCGCGACCACGCCGTACGGGCGGCGGGAGGAGAACGGCCAGCCCTACCGCATGGCCGAACTGCTGGCGCAGATGCCCGGCTCGGCCTACGTCGCCCGGACCCACGTGGCGGACGTGGCCAACATCGTCAAGACCAAGCGGGCGATCAAGAAGGCCTTCGAGGCGCAGCTGAACGGTCTGGGCTTCTCCATGGTCGAGGTGCTGGGCAACTGCCCCACCAACTGGGGCGTGACGCCGGCCGAGGCGAACCGGTACGTCCTGGGCGACATGGTCGCCTACTTCCCGCTGGGCGAGTTCAAGGACGTGACGAAGGAGGTGCTGGCGGGTGTACGTCCATGAGATCCTGATCGCGGGCTTCGGCGGCCAGGGCGTGCTGACCGCCGGCCAGCTGCTCGCCTACGCCGGCAACCTGGAGCGGCAGCACGTCTCCTGGGTGCCGGCCTACGGCCCGGAGCAGCGGGGCGGTACCGCCAACTGTTCCGTGGTGATCTCCGACCAGCCGGTCGCCTGCCCGATGGTCTCCGAGCCCACGGCCTGCATCGTGATGAACCAGCCCTCGCTGGAGAAGTTCGAGCGCACGGTGAAGCCGGGGGGCACCCTCGTCGTCAACACCTCGCTCTGCACCACGCCGGCGACCCGCACGGACATCACCGTCGTGCCGGTGCCCGCCACGGACCTGGCGATCCAGCTGGGCAACGCCCGGTACGCCAACATGGTTGCGTTGGGCGCGCTGCTGGCCGTGGTCCCGCTGGTGCAGGTGGAGTCGATCCTGACCGTGCTCCCCAAGGTGATGGGCGAGGACAAGGCCCGCTTCGTGCCCGTGAACCGCGAGGCGCTCGCGGCCGGCATCATGGAGGCCCGTAAGGTGCTGACGGTCTAGCTGAAACAGGGTACGGGGGCGGAGGGCTGCTCACGAGCCCACCGCCCCCCGCAGGTGGTCGGCCAGCATGGCCACGAACTCCGAGTTGGTGGGCTTGCCCCGCACGTGGTGCACGGTGGCGCCGAAGAGACGCTGCAGGTCGTTGATGTCGGCCCGCCCCCATGCGACCTCGATGGCGTGGCGGATCGAGCGCTCCACCCGGTTGGGCTGCGTGCCGTGCAGCCGCGCAATGTGCGGGTACAGCTCCTTCGTCATCCCGCACGTGCTCTTGTTGCTGCTCAGGACGTATTGCACGGCGTCCTTCAGGAAGCGGTAGCCCTGCAGGTGGGCGGGCACCCCGCTGCGGCGCAGCAGTTCCGCGATGGTCCGGGGGCTTGGCGTCGCACGCCCCGCTGACCCGCCCTGCAGGCTGGCGGGATGACCGGAGACCAGCAGGGCGCGCTCCGCCACCAGCTCCGGCGGGCAGGGGCGGAGCAGGCAGTAGGTCGCGCCGTTCTCGTAGTAGTGCTGCACCAGGCGGTCCGAGGCGCACGAGAGCAGCAGGAGCACGTTGGGACGCTGGCCGGGTTCGAGCTGGGCCAGGACGCCCAGGCCGTCCAGATGGGGAAGCACGTCATCGAGAATCAGCAGGTCCGGGCGCAAGGACCGCACCAGCTCGACGGCCTCCAGGCCGTGGCGCGCCTCGCCCACGAGGGCGAACTCCGACATGCCGTCGAACTGGTCCATGAGGCGCTGGCGCTCCTCGTAGTTGTCATTGGCGATAACCACGGTGGTCCGGCCTTCCACCATGTTGCGAACCCCTCCTTCTCCACAGGAAGAAATCCTTACTTCTGGTTTGAAACACCTTCCAATTCCTGTGGAAAATTGCAGGAGACCGACGGCCGCCAACATGGGATGGCCCGAGCAAGATTAGCTATAAAACATCTGGCGCTTGGCAACAGATCGTGATACACTGAGAGCGAATTGAATACCGGCGACCTTTAAGACAGTCCTGTGAGACTGGCAAGGTCACATGGTGAGGTACGCCCTGATGCGGTGTGCCTGCCACGCGACTTCTTGCCTCGCCGGTAAGGGGTCCTTTTTTATGCGTCGCAGGAACACTACGTTTCAGGGGGTATGTGAGATGGCGGCTCCGACAGCGAATCTCTCCACGGCGAAGCGGTTCACCCTGGGTCTGCAGCACGCGGCGGCCATGTTCGGCGCCACGGTCCTCGTCCCGATGCAGACCGGGCTCCACCCCAGCGTGGCTCTCCTCACCGCCGGCCTCGGCACGCTGCTCTTCCACCTGGTGACGCAGCGGAAAGTGCCCGTCTTCCTTGGCTCCAGCTTCGCCTTCATCGCCGCGATCCAGGTCGTCGGCAAGAACGAGGGCCTGGAGTACGCGACGGGCGGCATCATCGCCGCCGGACTGCTCTACCTGGTGCTGGCCGGGCTGGTCTACCTGTTCGGCGTGGACCGGGTGCGCAGCTTCTTCCCGCCGATCGTGGCCGGACCGATGATCATGGTCATCGGCCTTACGCTCTCGCCGGTGGCCGTGAGCATGGCCTCGGCCCACTGGTCTGTCGCCGTGATCACGCTGCTGGCCGTCCTGCTGACGGCGATCTACGCCAAGGGGTTCTTCAAGCTGCTCCCCATCATGTCGGGCATCATCGTGGGCTTCGTGACCGCCATGGCCTTCGGCCTCGTGGACTGGAGCACCGTCGCCGCCGCCGACTGGTTCGCCGTACCGCCGGTGATGGCGCCCAAGTTCAGCCTTTCGGCCATCCTGACCATCGCCCCGCTCTCCCTGGTGACGATGGTTGAGCACATCGGCGACATCACCACCAACGGCGCCGTGATCGGCAAGGACCTGATCCGCGATCCCGGACTGCACCGCACGCTGATGGGCGACGGCCTGGCCACGGCCCTGGCCGGCCTGCTCGGCGGCCCCGCCAACACCACCTACTCCGAGAACACGGGTGTGCTGGCGGTCACCAAGAACTACGACCCCGCGATCATCCGCATCGCCGCCTGCGTGGCGATCGTCATGGCGTTCATCGGCAAGCTCGGCGCCGTCCTCCAGGCGATCCCGACCCCGGTCATGGGTGGCATCTCCATCGTCCTCTTCGGCATGATCACCTCGGTGGGCATCCGGCAGGTGGTGGATGCCCGGGTGGACTTCGCCAACAACCGCAACCTCGTGATCGCTGCCGTCATCCTGGTGCTGGGCATCGGCGGCGCGGTGATCCCGCTGCCGGGCGGTCTCCAGCTGAGCGGCATGGCGCTGTCGGCCCTGGCGGGCGTGATCCTGAACAAGCTCCTGCCCGAGCGCATCGCCCCGGAGGCCGAGGCGGTCCTGACCGGCGCAGACGACTGAGCGACTGCGGGGCGGGGAGCGCCCCGATACGAGAAGGCGCGGCACTGTGGGTGCCGCGTCTTCTTGCGTGATCATATCAAACCTACTTTACCTTTTCGTTTATAGCGTTAATCAGGTCCGCAAGGCCGCCCGCGGGGTCGCCCCGGCGGGAGCGGGCGAGGTACTGGTTCTGCACCATCTCCAGCATCTGCTGGAGGGAGATCTTCCGATCGAAGACCAGCGCGCCCATCGCGAAGCGGATGTTGTAGTTGTCGGCCGGGAAGATGACGAGCAGGATCTCGTTCTTGCCCGGGTAGCCCTGCTCCGCGAGCATCTGGTCCAGGTAGGCGGTCTTGTCCATCTCGCGGGGTGCGTCGGCGATGACGATCGTGTACGTAATCGGCGTCTCCGCCTTCAGCGCTGTCCTGAGCGCCTCCTTGTCGCCGGGCAGGTCCGGCACCTCCGGCTCGTTGCCGCCGGGCGTTTCAGGGGGAGTCTCCGCGGTCGGCGGGTTCGGGTTGTCTGTGGGCGGCGGGGGCGGCGAGGGCTGCGGCTCGGTCTGGGTCGGTGGCGGGTCCGGAGCAGGCTGCTGCGCGGAACCGCAGCCGCTGACCAGGAGCGCTGCACTGAGCACGATGGCTGCGGCGGTCAGCCACACAGGTCGACGCATGTTGAGAGACACCCCCTTGACGGTCTTACTAGATATCCTAACGATCAACAAGGTCATTAGGTTACGCACGGCTACACCCAAAGTACCCATCGATGAGACCTCAAATCCACCACGTCCTCTATTCCGCCGCACGAACGGCAGGGTTACCATCAGAAGCAAAGCGGGGTGATCGTGCTGTTCAACCTGGAAAACCTGCTGAAGGTCGTAGATCCCGATCCCGTCCGGCTCGATCCGCAGGCGTGCCTTGTGGCCAGGCACCGGAACTCACACTGCCGCCGTTGCATCGAGGCCTGTCCGCGCAGCGCGCTGCGCCTGGAGGAGGGCAGCGTGCGGGTCGACGCGGCGGCCTGCGATCGCTGCGGACTCTGCTCCGGGGCGTGCCCGACGGCCGCGGTCGCCGTTCGCGGCATCGACGAAGCTGCGGTGCTGGCCGCGGGATCGGTTCATTGCGAGAAGGCGACCGGCGGAGGGCTGCGGCTGCCCTGCCTGGGCTACCTCTCGGCCGATCACCTCCTGGCGATGGCATCCCGGCATCCCGAAGTGCTCCTGGCCTGCGGCGACTGTGACGCCTGTCCGCGGCAATCCGGCGGCGAGCGGGCCCGAGAGGCCGTCGCGCTGGCCCGCGCGGCGCTGTCTGCGCTCGGGCTGCACCGCACCATCCGGCTCACCCAGCAGTCCGGCGGGGGCGCCTCCGGGCAGAGCCTGAGCCGGCGCGACCTGCTCGGCCTGTGGCGGACCGAGTCGGCACAGGTGGCCCGCCAGTTCCTACCCGAGCCGGAGCTGAACCACGCCCGCCTCCCGGCGCGCCTGCCCGAGCGGCGCAGGCGCTGGATTCGGCAGGTGGGGGCCGACCGGGTACCGGGCGGCACGATGCCCGGGGGCCCGTGGGCGGCGCGCCGGGTCACCGACGCGTGTACGGGCTGCGGGATCTGCGCCAGGTTCTGCCCCACGGGCGCGCTGGCGGACGGCGGGGCTGACGGCACGTGGGAGCTCACCCACCAGCCGGCGGCCTGCGTGGCCTGCGGCACCTGCGCTGAGCTGTGCCCGGTGCGGGCGGTGGGCGAGGAGCCCCTGAGTGTGCAGGCGCTGGCCGGCGGCGACCGGAAAGCCCTCATCACCCTCGCGGCGCGGGCCTGCCGCACCTGCCGGCGGACCTTCAAGGGGCGTCCCGAAGACGATCAGTGCCCCAACTGCCGCAATTCCGTCTGGTTTGCGTGAGCCGCCACCCCACATAGTAGACCATCCGGCTGGGTTTATCCAGCCGGATTTTCGTCCACAGCCCCTCAGACCAGCACGACGCGGTAGTGCCTCAGCCAGGTCTCCAGCTGGATCAGCCATGCGAAGTACTGCGGGCCGCCCATCAGCTGCCCGAACCAGGGCAGCCCCGTGGCCTCGTGCTCCTGCCGCGCCAGGGCGCGCACGCGGTCGGCGCGCACGATCTCATGCAGGCGGCACTGCGGGTCGTCCAGCAGCGCGAGGACCCGGTCGCGCACAGCCCGGAAGTAGCCCGGGTTGTGCGTCTTGGGGAACGGGCTCTTGCGCCGGTTCCGCACCGCCTCCGGAACCACCCCTTTCAGCGCCTCGCGGAGGATGCCCTTCTCCCGGCCGCCCCAGGTCTTGATCTTCCACGGGATGTTCCAGACGTACTCGGCGAGGATGTGGTCGCAGAAGGGAACGCGGGCCTCGAGCCCCGCGGCCATCGACATGCGGTCGTTCCTGTCCAGAAGAGTCGCCATGAACCATGTCAGGTTCAGGTAGAACATCTCCCGCACCCTGGCCTCCTCCGGGTCCTCGCCCGGCAGACGCGGAACCCGCGCCAGGGTTTCGGAGTAGCGCTGGGCCACGTACTCCTCGGCCGTGATGTTCCCCGTGACGCCGGGCTGGAGCAGGGCCGCACGCTCGGCGAGTGAGCGCACCCACGGGAAGGAGCTGCCCTGCTGCAGCGCCGGCTGGCGGAACCACGGGTAGCCGCCGAAGACCTCGTCTGCGCACTCGCCGGAGAGCACGACCGTGGCCCCCTTCTTGATCTCGCGGCAGAAGAGGTAGAGCGAGGCGTCCACGTCGGCCATGCCCGGCAGGTCCCGGATGAGCGTGGCCCTGGTCAGCGCCTCGACCAGCTGCGGCGTGTCGACGACGACGTCGTGGTGGACCGTGCCCAGGCTCGCTGACATGGCCTGGACGAAGGGCCTGTCCGGGTCGGGCTGGAAGGCGTGGGTCCTGAAGTAGCGGTCATTGCCAGCGTAGTCGATCGACCAGGTGTGCAGCGGGCCGCGGCCCTCGGCTGCGAAGGCCTCGGCGGCGAACGCTGTGATGGCGCTGGAGTCCAGTCCCCCGGAGAGCAGAGTGGCCACGGGCACGTCGGCCACCAGCTGCCGGTGGACCGCCGCACGCAGCAGATCCCGCACCCGTTCGGCCGTCTCGGCCGGACCGTCCTCGTGGGGCCGGCTCTCGAGCCGCCAGTAGGCCTGCGTGCGCATGCCGCCGGAGTCGAAGATCAGCCAGTGCCCGGGCAGGAGCTCCCGGACGCCCCGGAACACGCCGTGCCCGGGGGTGCGCGACGGCCCGAGGTAGAGGACCTCGGCCAGCCCCTCCGCATCGACCTCGGGCCGGACCAGCGGGTGCGCCAGCAGCGCCTTCAGCTCGGAGCCGAACAGGAGGGACTTGCCAATCGTCTTATAAAACAAGGGTTTCACGCCGAACCGGTCGCGGGCCAGGAAGAGGCGCCGTTCGGCCTCGTCCCAGACCCCGAACGCGTAGATGCCGTTCAGCCGCTCGGTGCAGGCGGGTCCCCATTCCATGTAAGCGACCAGCAGGACCTCCGTGTCTGACTGCGTGGTGAACACGTGCCCCCGCGCAATGAGCTCCTCCTTCAGTTCCCCGGTGTTGTAAAGCTGCCCGTTGTAGGTGAGTACGTAGGTGCGGTTCCCCCTCTGGCGGACCATGGGCTGGACCCCTCCGACCAGGTCCACCACCGCCAGGCGGCGGTGCCCGAAGGCGCAGTGCCCTGAGCACCAGGTCCCCCGCGCGTCGGGCCCCCGTTCAGCCAGCGTGGCGGCCATCGCCTCCACCACCGGTTCCTGCCGGGAGAGATCCGCCTCCAGGTCGACCCAACCGACGATTCCACACATGCGCGCTGTTCCCCCCCGTCCCGGCTGAATACTCCATGGTACTCGCCGGCGTCGGGTTCTGCCCCTGACATGGACTGTCGTCGTATGGTTCCGAAACCCCGCGTGAAAGGGAGGATGCTGGGTGACGGCTGTGTTGAACGAGACCTGGGACCTCGATGTCTTCTTCCGCGGCGGCAGCAGCTCGCCGGAGCTGCTGGCGCAGCTGGACCAGGTCGAGCGCGATCTGGCGGACCTGATGGAGGAGGCCCGCAACCTGACGGCCCGCCCGGAGGACTGGGTGGGTTTCCTGGACCGGCTCCAGGGGGCGGTTGAGCGGTTCAGCGAGGCGGCCAGCTTCGTCTACTGCCTGATGTCGCAGGACGTGCGCGACCGGCAGGCCGTCGTCCTCTTCGGCCGGGTGCAGCAGAGCGCGGCGGCGGTCCGCTCCATCAACGCCGTGATGGAAGGCCGCATCAAGACCTTCGCCGACGACGAGTGGCAGGCCCTCGTCAGCCACCCCAGGCTCGCCCCGGTGGCGTTCGCCCTGAACGAGAGCCGGCGGCGGGCGGCGGACCAGATGGAGACCAGCCGCGAGCTGCTGGCCAACGACCTGGCCGTCGACGGCTACCATGCCTATGAGACCCTGTACACCACCGTGGTCGGGCGCATCACGATCCCCTTCGATGGAAAGGAACTGTCGGTCGGACAGGCCTACAACCGCTTCTCCGACCCCGACCGCGCGGTGCGGCAGGCGCTGTTCGCCAGGTGGGAGGAGGCCTGGGCGAAGGAGGCCGATCTGATCGCCCACGCCCTGAACCACCTGGCCGGCTTCCGGCTGGGTCTCTACCGCCACCGGGGCTGGCAGTCGGTGCTGAAGGAGCCGCTGGAACTGAACCGCATGCGCCAGGAGACGCTGGAGGCGATGTGGTCCGCGGTCGCCTCTGCCCGGCCTGCGCTGCGCCGGTTCCTCGACCGCAAGGCCCGGCTCATCGGGGCGGAGAGGCTGGCCTGGTACGACCTGGACGCCCCCGTGAACCAGGCGACCCGGAACGTGAGCTACGACGAGGCTGCGGCGTTCATCGAGGAGCAGTTCCGCCAGTTCAGCCCCCGCATGGCCGATTTCGCGGCGCACGCCTTCCGGAGCCGCTGGCTGGAGGTGGAGGACCGGCCGCACAAGGCTCCGGGCGGTTACTGCACCTCGTTCCCCCGGAGCAAGGTGAGCCGCATCTTCATGACCTTCAGCGGCGACCCGGGCGGCGTCTCCACCATCGCGCACGAGCTGGGCCACGCCTACCACTCCAGCCTCATGTTCGACCTGCCGTTCCTGGTGCAGAACTACGCCATGAACGTGGCGGAGACGGCCTCCACCTTTGCGGAGCTGATCGTCTCGTCCGCGGCCATACGTTCGGCGGCGTCCCGGGAGGAGAAGGTGGCCCTGCTGGGCGGCCGGCTCGACAATGCCGTTGCGCTGCTGATGAACATCAACGCCCGCTTCCTGTTTGAGACCCGGTTCTACGAGCGCCGGGCGAAGGGGCTGCTCTCGGTGGCGGAGCTGAACGCGCTGATGGAGGAGGCTCAGCGGGAGGCCTACGCCGACGGCCTTGGGGTCTACCACCCGCTCTTCTGGGCCTCCAAGGGACACTTTTACGGCACCGACCAGCCCTTCTACAACTTCCCCTACACGTTCGGCTTCCTGTTCAGCGCCGGCGTCTACGCCCGGGCGATGGCAGAGGGGCCGGCCTTCGAGGAGCGTTACGCAGCCCTCCTGCGCGACACGGGCCGCATGACGACGGAGGAGCTGGCCCAGCGCCACCTCGGCGCGGACCTGACCCGGCCGGAGTTCTGGGAGGACGCCCTGTCGGTGGTGCTGGACGACGTGAAGGAGTTCCTGCGGTTGACCGCCGAATAGGCTGGGCAGCTCCTGGTCGATTCTGGTAAGGTAAGGACAGGGAGGTGATCTGGGTGGAGGTGGTCGCCCTGGTCGGGCCGGCGGGCAGCGGCAAGAGCCACCGCGCCCAGATTGTGGCCTACCAGAACCAGTGCGAGTTCATCGTGGACGACGGCCTGCTCATCGACAAGGACGGCAAGATCCGCGCGGGCACCAGCGCCAAGCGGGAGGACAACAAAATGGCCGCGGTGCGGCGGGCCATCTTCCTCAACGAGGACCACCGGGAGGAGGTCCGCACGGCGCTCTGGTCGCTGAAGCCCAAGCGGGTTCTGGTTCTGGGCACCTCTGACGACATGATCGTCCGGATCTGCGAGGCGCTGGACCTGCCCCACCCCGACCGCACGATCCGGATCGAGGAGATCGCCACGCCGGCGCAGATCCGCCTGGCGCAGCGGAAGCGGCACCACGAGGGCAAGCACGTGATTCCCGCACCGACGTTCGAGGTGAAGAAGACCTTCTCGGGATACATGGTCGACCCGCTGCGCTACTTCTTCAAGCGTGACCACGGGCTCGACCCGGTGACCCTGGAGAAGTCGGTGGTCCGGCCGACCTTCTCCAGCCTGGGCAGATTCTTCATCGCGGACACGGTCATCGCCGCCATCGCCACCCGGTCGGCCGAGTCCGTCCCGGGCATCGGCAAGGTGGGCAAGGTCGTGGTGGAGAGCCGCCGTGAGGGCGTCCTGGTGGACATGGAGGTCCTCCCGCGCTACGGCTTCCAGGTGTTCGAGGTCCTGAAAGCGGCGCAGCGGGCCGTGGCGGACCAGATCGCCTACATGACCGAACTCAACGTGCTCGAGGTGAACGTGGAGGCCCGGCGCCTCCTGGTGGAATAAGCAAGAGCCCCCTCGCAGGCCCGTCCGGGGACCGTGCAGGGGGCTCTCTACTTGGGCGGAGTATCCTTCTCGACCTTCCGGGGAGGGGCGGGCCAACTCTGCCGCCCCGGCGAGACCGCCTCGTCCTGTTCCGGCGGCACGGGCCAGACGCGTGCCAGCACGGCCAGCAGGCTGGTCAGGTTTCCCTGGAAGGTGAGGGTGCCGTGGCTCTCGCCAGGCATGCCGCTGATGACGTTGAGCATGAGGGCCACGTCCATGCCGTCCAGGTTGCCCTCAGCCTGCACGTCGCTCTCCAGCAGGTTGATGGGGGTCTCACAGATCCGCATCTTTCGCTTTCGGCAGGCGTTCAGCAGCGCGTCCTTTCCCTCGAGCACCGGTCTCCCTCCTCGCCGGATCATTAGGATGTCATTATAACGACTCTTACACCAGGATAACAGCCTTGTACCAGTAGGAATGTGTTGGTACAATGTACGCAGCGTGCTGAACCGCGGAGCGGATCAGCACGCTTTAGTATAACCGCACCAATCCGGTGCCGGGGCGGCATGTACGCTCCGGCACCGGGGGATGAACGCAGCAGGCAGCACGGGGAGGGGGTGGGGAGGGGGCGAGAGCCCCCTCCCCACTTGGAATCAAACGGCATGTACGCCCCGACACCGGGGAAGAACGCAGCGGGCAATACGGAGACGAAGTGGGTAGGGAGGGCGGGAGCTTCCGCCCCTCCCTACCCCTAAGCCATCCTAGATGACTCTTGGGAGAGCTCCTTACAAGCTTTTGAGCCCCTGGAGACGCGCCCATATGTTTGGTCAAGACACATCGCAACCTACCCAAATTACAGTTCGCCACGCGACTCCTTTGGATGTTCTGGCCCCTCATATCTTATTAATTCTCCAACTCTCTGCGGTAGCACTAAGGGGCTCCTCTCTTTAGGGGTATCCCAGACCATGCCATGCAGGACGGCAGGCCGATTGCTTGTTAAGACCATGACGTTACTCACTCGTGGATCAGCCGTGGCGGTGTACACAAGACTAGTGAGGACAGCTGTTGCCCACCCAGTTCCGCCCTCAAATCCCTCCAGTTGTTCGTCGAACTCAAGGATCGCCGTTCTTCCATCTATACTCACGTTCAACAACTCAGGAAAGGAACCAATTCCACTGAACAATCCAGCATCAGGAACCCCAGCAACGAGGGCTTCGATAGCCCCCCGTAGAGGGTCGACACTGGCTGGTATGAGCACTTCAACGGGTTGCAGAAGATCGGTCGTCAAATAATCCCAGTAGTAAACAACCACGATCTGCCCGGGTACACCGCTTGTAAGGTCGATGTGACTGCGCCTGAAATTGAGGAGGCGTGAATGGGATTCTTCAAGCCTTTGTACTCTTTCATTAAGATCTAGAAGCTGCTTCTCAATACTGTCATCCATGTGCTCAAGAGATGATTTCGGTTGCGCATTCGGAAGTGGAGTGCTGCAGCCCGCAACGAGTATCGCTGCCATTATGACCAAGAGGAGTCGCCCAAGCAAACTCGTCTGTCACCTCCGACGTGGTATTCCTACTAAGAATGACGCAAGGGTGACTCAGTCAGTTTCTGAGTCGCCCTTGCGATTAGGCTAGCTATTCAGGACTTGCTGCCAATAGCGAGGATATAGTCCCGAATCCCTTCGTAGATGGCACGAGCTTCGAGGGCCTTGTTCGAGGCCTGAGCGATGAACTGATCGTCGCTTGGGTTACTGTCTAACGCCGCGATCAGTTCGCCAGAGCCTGTTAGCCCCCGCATCATTTGCCATGCGATACCGGTCATCGGTAGTGGTGTAGAAAGCATTTGGGCTAGGAGCCTGTCTGAGTAAGCCAGTTCTGTAGGAGCAAAAGGGTTGGGTGTCCAATGTCTTCAGCATGAGCAAGAAGACGTATCGACCGT